>JAIRRU010000310.1 GCA_031255815.1 Treponema sp.
ATACCCAGACGGGAAACCTTAGCGCCGGTCTTTCCGAAATCAACGTACTGCATAAATACCCCCATTCATTGGTTTATAGATAAGATATCATATATCTACCCGCTTAAACCAGTGGACAAGGGCGAAGAAGCTTTCCCAAAAACTGAAGTTTCGGGAAAGCTTCCGTATACGGTACGGCCGGACTCTAATCCTGCAGGATGAAGGGCGCCCGGGCCTCGTTGGAGATAAACGAATACTTGTGGAAAAGATCGTTTTCCCCCATGATCACCGAGTAGTTATCGTAGCGGGTATTGTTGTACGCGAAGAAGCCTTCGGGGTACCAGAGCATGATCCGTTTGGGGTATTTGTTGATCAGCGTCTGGAGATGGTACGAGGCGGCGGTACGTTCCTCTTTGGAAACCGCGGCTTCCCAGTCGATCAGGGCCTGATCCCGTTCCGGATAGGGGATAAGATCGCTTGCCTGCTCCCCGTACTGGAGCACCATCATCATATCGTCATCGGCAAGGCCGTGGGGCACGAATTCCCCCACGGTCATATTGTAATTCCCCTGGATGTTCACCACTTCGTTGTAGGAGGCGGTTTCCAGAGCCTCCACATGGGCCCGCAGGTTTATTGCCGCCAGGTGTTCGACAATGATCTCCGCGGCCCGGACATAGAGAGGCCCGGAGGCGTCAACCAGGATACGCCAGTCGATGGGCTGGCCCTCGGGCGTTTCCCGGAAGCCGTCGCCGTTGATGTCCGCGTAGCCCAGTTCGGTAAAGAGCTGGGCCGCTTTCTGGGGATCGTAGACCTGGGCGTTACCGGGATTCGTGTGGAAGGAAAGGGGATGGGGGTAACCCGCGGTGCCGCTGATGCCGTATCCCAAACCGACGATCTGTAAAAGCTCGTCCCGGTTGATGGCGTAACTCAGGGCTTCCCGGAAGGCCAGTTCCCCAAAGGGACGCATGGTGGTATCCAGGGTAATGCAGGCGCCCCAGAGGTAGGGGGTTTTTACGATGGTGATATTGGGAAGCTTGGACCATTCCTCCACCATTTCCGGGGGCAGGTTGCGGGCGGCGGCGTCAATTTCCCCGCTCCGCAGGGCGGTAAACATGGTGGAGAAATCCCGGATTACCACCAGGTTGAGGTTTTTCACCAGGGGAGCGCCCAGGTGGTAATCCTCGAAAGCTTCCAGTTTGTAGTATTCCCCGACCTTGTAATCCGTGATCTTGTAGGGCCCGGTACCGATAGACTTGCCGGTAAACTGCCGGGGATCCTGGATGCTTTCCCACTGGGCCTTCTGGACGATGGGAACCTCGGCGCAGGGCTCCCGGTCAAAATAAGGCATGGGGAAAGCGCCGGTTACCCGGAGGGTCAGCTCGTCGATAATGGTGATTCCCTCCGCGGGAAGCCGGGGCACGGAACTGGTATGGTGGGAATAGCGGTTGTTTGAGGGGCCTTCCCGGTTGTAGTCAATGGTGAATTTGACATCCTCCGAGGTCAGGGGGCTGCCGTCGTGCCACTTGATCCCCGGTTTCAGTTTGATCTCCCAGACCAGGTTGTCCTCGGTTACCGGCCTGATGTATTCCGCCAGGATCATCTGGGGAACGGGGCCGTAAGGATTCGGCCCCGCGAGTTTTTCGTTAACCGCGTCCAGCACCCAGGGACTGTAAGCGCCGCCGCCCCATATCGAAATATTCCCCGCGTCGTTGTAAAGCCCGATGGTCAATTCATCGGCCGTCTGGGGCCCCTTCCCGTCGCCCGCGGCGGATTGGGCTTCGTCTTTTCGCCCGCATCCGGCAAGCGCGAAAAAACATACCAGCAAAACAGCAATTCTTACCTTCATAGTAATACTCCTTTAAAAAAAATATCTAAACCCGAGGCTGTTCCGAAACTTCAGTTTTCAGAACAAGCTTACCCGTAAATCCAAGGCGGCCTTTCCCAAAGCCGAAGTTTTGGAAAAGCCCCCTATATTTTGAGATCCTGAACGATTTTTTGGATGAGGCCCCGCATTTCGGCGGAACTTTCGTAGAGGGAGCGGCCCTGCCGTTCCGCGGTCAGAACCTCCTCGTTCAGGGGGAGGAAGCCCGCCAGCGCCATGCCCTCGGTTTCCTTTTTCAAAAAAGCCTCGTCCCCGGGAGACCGGATCTTGTTGCCGATAAGGTATCTGTTCCGTATCCCCAGATCCCCGGCCATTTTCTCAATTTCCCTGGCGGCTTTGACGCTCCGCGTCCCCGGCTCCACCACAAGGAACAGGGCGTCCACCCCCTTGGCAGTCCCCCGGCCCATGTGTTCCGTTCCGGCTACCATATCCATGATCACCGTTTCCTTTTCCCGTAAAATCAGATGGGTAACCAGGGCTTTTAGCATGGCGTTCTCCGCGCAGGCGCAGCCCTGATCCGCCCCCCGCATGGCCCCCATCATAAGGAAATGGATGTTCTTTATGTTCCGGGAGAATTTTTCCGGAATGTCCTTTACCGACGGGTTGGTCTTAAAATAAGACCCGTATTCGCCGCTTTTCGCCCCGGTTCGTTCCTCTATTAAGTCCGTCATCTCGATGATGGGCCGTATCTCCCTGATCAGTTCCGGGGGAAAGCCCAGGGCCTCCGCCAGCGTGGGGTTTACATCCGCGTCTATGGCGTAGATCTCCCGGCCCTGTTCGGCAAGGCACCATGCCAAAAGGGAGGTAAAGGTGGTTTTCCCCACCCCGCCCTTTCCGCAAACCGCAATCTTTCTCATACACTTCTCCTTTTCCGTTTCACGGGTTTCCTCACCCGAATCTGAAAAAATTTTTTACCACCCCCCTTACCATCAGAATCCCGAGCAGGGTTATGAAAAGCGAACTGATGTAGGGGAAGCAGGAGATAAGCAGGGACAGCCGTTTTTGCCCGGTTAAGAGCCGTTTGGTTGCCACGATGATCATCCCCACAATGATGAGGGCAAAGGCCAGCCCCATGCTGAACAGGA
>JAIRRU010000011.1 GCA_031255815.1 Treponema sp.
CTGTACTTCGACCTGACCGATATCAGCACCACCTCCGGCGCCCAGAACGAGCAGAAGGCCCTGGCCCGCTACACCAAGACGGTAAACCCCATCGTGGATATGGCGGCCCTGGTTTTCGGGCTCCAGGATCTCAAGATCCTCACCAACGCGGGTTTCGGGGAGCTCAAAGCAAGCACCGAACAGAACATGGTGGAAGGGGCCCTTATCTCTATCGAGAACGAAACCGGGTATATCACCGCCATCATCGGGGGCTCCAAATACGACGAGTCCAACCAGCTTATCCGGGCCACCCAGGGGAATATACAGCCCGGATCATCCTTTAAGCCCCTCTACTACTCGGCGGCCATAGATTCCCGCAAGCTTACCCCCACCTCCCTGATCTATGACGTCCCGGTGGTGTTCCACAACGAGGACGGCACCCCCTATATCCCTCTTAACTTCCGGGGCGAATGGAAGGGCTCGGTGCTGCTCTACGAAGCCCTGGCCCACTCGATGAATGTCCCTTCCCTCAAGGTGCTGGACACCATCGGCTTTGACGCGGCAATTGACCGGGCGGCGAAGCTTTTGGACATTACCGACCCGGATCAGATACGGCGCAGCTTCCCCCGGGTCTATCCCCTGGGCCTGGGGATCATCTCCGCAAGCCCCCTCCGCATGGCCAGGGCCTTCGCGGTCTTCGCCAACCAGGGAAGAAACGTTACCCCCATAGCCATCCGATCCGTGGAAAACCGGAACGGCCAGCTCGTGCTGGATCCGGAGCGGGAAGTCAGGGTACGGCAGCAGCGGATGGGGGACGCCTTCCAGGTGATCAGCCCCCAAAACGCCTACATCATGACCAGCATGCTCAAGAAAACCGTGGAAATGGGAACCCTCTACAACCCCTCGGGCTGGGGCTCCAAATTCACCTTCAAAGACGCCAACGGGAAAAACTTCAGGATGCCCATGGCGGGCAAGACCGGAACCCCCCAGAACTGGTCGGACGCCTGGACGGTGGGCTATTCCCCCTACTACACGACCGCCATCTGGTTCGGCTTTGACCGGCCCGGAAATTCCCTGGGGGTAAACCTTACCGGATCCACCCTGGCCGGCCCCGTCTGGGCCGACTATATGCGGGAAATTCACCAGGGCCTGCCCTACCGGGATTTCGTCCGCCCCGCCTCGGGGCTTATCAATGTTACGGTCTGCGCTAAATCCGGCCTTTTAATAACCGAAGCCTGCAACCAGGGGGAACTTACCCTTCCCTTCCTGGAAGGAACCCAGCCGGATCAGTACTGTAACATCCACGGCAACACCGTCTATTCATCAAGGGATTCTATCAACATCATGGCCGCCAGCGCCCTGACCATCAACGACGGGGCTCTGATCGACTCCCTCCCCATGCCGAGCCTCAATCTGGATCTGCTCCCCGCGGCCCCGAACAGCGGCGCCCAGGGCGCGGCAGGCCGCAGCGCCTCCCGGCGGGGCCTCCCTCTTACGGAAACCTTAAACCCCGGTAATCCGCTGCTGGACGGCGATGAATACCCAGGATCCGCGTTCGGCCAGGCCGAGGACGCCGTGCCGGCCGACTACGGGCTGGAACTCCCGGATTATAACCCTTTGCTGGATTAAGCGCCTGCGCGGATCCCTATTTTGAAAGATACCGATTAATGAACGATTGATGAATTTGATAAAAAGGCTTGAATCATACATTGAAAAGGCGCTGGCAAAGCTGAAGCTCGGCATGAGGGCCAAGCTGATCATTATCTTTGTCATCATCAAGGTGATCCCGCTGATACTGCTTACCATTACGGCCTGGGGGCAGGCCCGTCTGCTGGGGGAGGTTCTGAACCTGCAAACGGGCAAGCTGACCGGAGAGGCCAACGCGGCCCTGACGGAAACCGGCAGAATCGCGGTGGAAGATTCAATCGCCGCCCTGAACAACCGGACAACCGAGGAGCTGGAACGAACCAGCACCGACATGGCCCGGCGGGTGGCGGATTTCCTCTACGACCGGGACAGGGACATCCTCTTCCTGGGGAAGCTGGCGCCCTCGGAAAGCCTCTACCGGAATTTTATACAGACAAAAACCCGGCCCCTGGTAAAGCAGCGGGAATGGATCCTTTCGGAGGATCGGCAATACTGGGTTCCCCGTGAGCCTCTAAAATTCGGCGCTTATTCCCCCTCCTCCAACCCGGAAAACGACACCAACTACCACAACCGGCCCGGGGAAGTCTGGGAAACCGAGGATCGCCCCCTGTACCTGGAACTTACCTATGTTGATCTGGAAGGGAACGAGCTTATCAAGGTTACCAGTTCCCCCCGGATGGACAGCCGGAGGAGGAACGTGGCGGATCGGCGGAACACCTACGTCAAGGCGGAAAGCTACTTCCCGGAGCTGGCAAAGCTGCGGCCCGGGGAAATCTACGTTTCCGACGTGATTGGCGCCTACGTGGGCTCCCGCCTCATCGGCATGTACAATCCGGAAAACGCGGCCGCTCTGGGGCTTCCCTGGCAGCCGGAGGAGGAGGCCTACGCCGGAAGGGAAAACCCCCTGGGCAGGCGTTTCCAGGGGATCATCCGCTGGGCAAGCCCGGTTACCCACAACGGCAGGGCGGACGGCCGCGTTACCGGCTACGTTACCCTGGCCCTGGATCACGATCACATCATGGAATTTACCGATCACACCACCCCCATGGACGAACGTTACGTGGAGATGCCCAGCGCCTACGAGGGGAATTACGCCTTTATCTGGGACTACCAGTGCCGCAGCATCTCTCACCCCCGGCATCATTCCATTGTGGGTTACAATCCGGAAACCGGGGAGCCGGAGGTTCCCTGGCTGGAGGAAAGTATCTACCGGGACTGGCAGGCCAGCGGGCTTCCCTACGCCGAATTTATCCGGGATGTGCCGATCTTTGCCGATCAGTCCCGGGATAAAAAACCCGCGCCGGAGCTGACCGCCGCCGGGCTCGTGGGCCTGGACGGCCGTTACCTCAACAACGCCCCCCAGTGTACGGGCTGGTTCGACCTTACCGCCGAGGGGGGCTCCGGTTCCTTCCTCATCCTCTGGAGCGGCATCTGGAAACCCAATACCGCCGCCACCATCCCCTACTATACGGGCCAGTACGGCAAGACCAAACGGGGTTTCGGCTTTGTAGCCATCGGCGCGGGGCTTGAGGATTTCCAGCGCCCCGCCCTGGAGACCAAGGAGGTGCTGGACGAGCTTATCACCCGGGCTAACGACAGCCTCTCCCAGTCCGCCTTCGAAACCCGGAAGGCAATATCGGACAATCGCTTGGGCACCACCATCAGGCTGAATGTCTTTGCCGGGTGCATGATCATCGTGGTAGTGCTCATCGCCATCTGGATGGCCTCGGTGTTTACCTCCAGCATCACCAGCCTTATCAGCGGCATCTCCCGGTTCCGGGCAGGGGAACGGCACTTCCGTTTTAACGCGCCGGTAAAAGACGAGCTGGGGATCCTGGCGGATTCTTTCGACGAGATGGCCGACAGCCTGGTGGCCGCGGATCAGAGCCCGGTGGTCATCCTCAACATGGATCTGAAGATTATCTACATAAACGAACTGGGGCTTGAGGCCCTGGGCCGATCCTGGGAAGAAACGCGGGGGAAAACCTACTATGAGTGCAGTTTCTATCCCGCCGGTACCGAATACGATCCCATTACCGCCCTGCAGCAGGGAAAGGAAACCGAAGTCCTCTACGCGCCGAACCGGGGCAGGTACTTTAAGGGGAACGCCGCCTACCTGAGCGACAAGCAGGGGAGGAACATCGGCTATGTTATCACCTCCACGGACGTAACGGAAATAATCCTGCAGCAGAAAAAGACCGCCGGACAGAAGGCGCTGCTGGACACCATATTCACCGCCTCCCCGGATCTTATCTGGTACCGGGACACGGAAGACCGGATCCTGGCGGCCAATCCCCGCTACGCTTCCCTGAGCGGCAAAAGACCGGAGGATATGGCGGGCGTGAAAGAAAAGTACATCCTGCCCCCCGGGGCCCTTCCCATCTATGAGAAGATCAAGCGCCGGGCCATAGAATCCCGCAAACCCTCCTACTTTGAGCAGGCCGTGGTCTTTGCCGACGGGCACCGGGAGATCCTCGACACCATAGTCAGCCCCATTTTCGATGAATCCGGTTCCTTTATGGGGATCCTGGGTTTCGCCCGGGATGTAAGCGCCCGGGTAACCATAGAAGAGGAACTGCGCCATACCCAGGAAAACCTGGAAAAGGCGGTTCAGGACGCCAACCGGGCCAACGAACACAAGGGCGCGTTCCTGGCCCGGATGAGCCACGAGATCCGAACCCCCATGAACGCCATCATCGGCATGACCGGGATTGTAAAGAGGAAAATCAGCAGCCCCGGCGCCGATCCGGCGGAAATACTGATCAACATCGGGCAGATAGAGACCTCCTCCCAGCACCTCCTGGGCCTTCTGAACGATATCCTGGATATCTCCAAGATAGAGGCGGGAAAGATAGAAATTACCAGCGAGGCCGCGGATCTCCTTAACCTGGTAAACACGGTAAAAACGATCATCCAGCCCCGCTGCGACGAGAAGAACATCCGCTTCAATTCTTATACCAACCTCGACGCCGGGTACTTTTACGAGACCGATACCCTCCGGCTGCGGCAGGTGCTTATCAACCTTTTGGGGAACGCGGTAAAGTTCACCCCCCGGGAGGGCAGGATAGATTTTGAGGCGGTTTTGAAGGAACGGAAGGACGGCAAAGCCCTGGTGGGCTTTCTTGTCCGGGATACGGGCATAGGCATTGAGGAATCCGCCATGGACTCCCTGTTCAAACCTTTCGAGCAGGCCAACCACCAGATATCCAAAAAATTCGGCGGAACCGGCCTGGGGCTGGCCATATCCCGCAACATCGTCCGCCTTCTTGGGGGGGATATAAGCGTTAAGAGCAAGGTGGAGGAAGGGACGGAATTCGGTTTCAGCCTCTGGTTTAGCGAAACAAGCGTCAAAAAAGACCGGGAACTTGCCGCGGCCGATCCTACCGGAATTTTTAAAGGCAAACGGGCCCTGCTGGTGGACGATGTAGAGATAAACCGGATTATCGCGGCGAGCATGCTTGAAGTTACCGGCCTTGAAATTGACGAGGCGGACGACGGGTACCTGGGGCTTAAAAAGTTCGAGGAATCCCCGGAGAACGGTTACGATATTATCTACATGGATGTGCAGATGCCCAAGATGAACGGCTACGAAGCCACCAAAGCTATCCGCGCCCTGGATCGCCCCGACGCCAAAACAGTGCCCATCGTGGCCCTGACCGCCAACGCCTTTAAAGACGACATCGAAAAGGCCCTGGAAAGCGGCATGAACGCCCACCTGGCAAAGCCCATGGAGATGGAAAAGGTAATGGAGCTAAGCTACCGGCTTATCAGGGGGAAAGAAAAAAATCCCGATCCCCCTCTCCCGTCTTTCCGATGAGAAATCGCCCCGGCTAAACTAAACGCTTCCCAGGGTACCGCTCAGTACCTTGATTGGGCTAAAAGTACGGATAATAAGGATAGCCGCTAACCACACGAACCGCACGAACTTTTACGCCGAAAACCTCGATACTTCATCTCAATTGCCTTGAGCCCGAGGGGTTTTTAACCCGCTTTAGTGCGGCTCGTGCCGTTTGCGGCTCAATTTTTTGGCAGCTCTATAAGGGAACTGCAATAAGGGCCGGGTTATGCTAAAGTGGGGCAATGGCGGAGCTTATCACTTCCGTTGACAAGCTGCCGCCCCTGCTGCGCGATTCGGTGAGTCCCGGGGAACGGGCCTTTATCGAGGGGCTTGGAGCGGCGGGGCGGCTTCCTTTCGCGGTAACACCCCACTTTGCCTCCCTGGCCCGGCCGGAGGCGGACGATCCTTTAAGGCGGCAGTTTATCCCCGACCCCCGGGAAGCCCGTTCCGAGTCCGGCCCCTTCGCCCTGGACGATCCCCTGGGGGAAAGCCGTTACCGGGCCGCGCCCCGGCTGGTCCGCCAGTACCCTGACCGGGCGCTGCTCCTCGCCGGAGGGGCCTGCGCTGGTTACTGCCGCCACTGCTTCCGCCGGGCCAGGCTAAGCGCCGCGGCGGCCTTTATCGGCGGGGAGGAGCTTCCCCCAATCCTCGCTTACCTGAAAAGCCGCCCCGAAGTCCGGGAGCTTCTCATCTCCGGGGGAGACCCCCTGACAGCCCCGGACGCGGCGCTGGAGGAACTTTTTACCCGGCTCAGGCGGGCGCGGCCGGATCTTGCCCTGCGGGTCTGCTCCCGGGTTCCGGTTACCAATCCGGAGCGGGTGGGGGACGCTCTTACCGGGCTCTTCCGCCGTTTTGCGCCTCTCCGCGTGGCGCTGCACATCAACCACCCCCGGGAACTTTCCGGGGAAAGCCGGAGGGCCTTCGCCTCCCTTACCGGGGCGGGAATCCAGGTTCTGGTGCAGACCGTACTCCTCAAAGGCGTCAACGACCATGCGGAAACCCTGGCGGAACTCTTCTCGGACTGCGTTGGCCTGGGGCTCAGCCCCTACTACCTCTTCCAGCTTGACCTTGCCCCCGGCATCGCCCACTTCCGCCTTCCCCTCAGGCAGGGGCTGGCCCTGTACCGGGAATTGCGGGGCCTCTGGGCAAAGATCCGGAACCGGCCTTCCGGCGCGGAACTTCCGGTTTACGCGGTAGACCTTCCCGGCGGGGGGGGTAAGATCCGGCTCTCGGAAAACAGCATCACCGGGGAGGCGGATCGGGAGGGCGGCAGGGTCTGTCTCCTCAAAGCCCCGGACGGGAAACTATGGGAGTACCCCGCGGAGTAAGGGCCCCGCTATTCGTCCGCAAAGTCGGTTGGACAGACTCTATTTAATCCTGCCCGCCTGAGCTTGTTACGAGTAAAAACCCGCCTTATTCATCCTTCGTCTTCAGCACCGCGAGGAAGGCGCTCTGGGGAAGCTCCACGTCTCCCACCATCTTCATCCGCTTCTTCCCTTCCTTCTGCTTCTCCAGGAGCTTCCGCTTGCGGGTAATGTCCCCGCCGTAGCATTTGGCAAGCACGTCCTTGCGCAGGGCGTTCACCGTTTCCCGGGCGATGATCTGGCTGCCGACAGCCCCCTGGATGGGGATCTTGAACTGCTGCCGGGGTAT
>JAIRRU010000296.1 GCA_031255815.1 Treponema sp.
AGCCACCAGATCGAGCAGTTCCTCTTTTACGCCGGGGTAAAGGACGCCACGGTGATGCACAGCAAGGTGGGCAACTTCAACCACCCCGATTTTCCCGAGCTTGAGGATTTCGGGGACGCTACCCTGGTGGGGGACAACGGCGCCACCCAGTATTTCCGGGTGGACTGGTTCACCCCCGACGGGCTGCGATCCTGGGGGGACGGCCGTTCCTTTATTCTGGGAACCGAAGGCTACATTGAACAGCGCAAGTACCTGAACGTGGGAACCGCCGAGCTGGGGAGCCGTCTCTTCCTGGTAAACCAGAAGGGGGAACAGCATATCGAATGTACCGGAAAAACCGGCTACCCCTTCTTTGGGGAGCTTATCCTCGACTGCCTGAACCGTACCGAAAAGGCCATGAGCCAGGAACACGCCTTTAAGGCGGCGGAACTGGCCGTAAAGGCCCAGCTGCAGGCGGTAAAAGTCGCCGGCGCGTGAAACGGAAGCCGCTGTTTCAGATCGTATACGAAGACGATTGTATTATCGCCGCGGACAAGGCTTCGGGCCTCCCGGTGGGCGGGGATCGCTGGGACGATTCCCGGGAAAGGCTGGACAGGCTCCTGGCCGGGGCCCTCCGGGCCGGCGGGGGGGAAATTCCCCCTGGGGAGAAAGCGGGAAAAAGGCTTTTTACCGTCCACCGTATTGACCGGGACGCCTCGGGGATTGTGGTTTTTGCGAAAGACGAAGAAAGCCACCGGAGCCTTTCCCTGGCCTTCCAGGATCGGCGCGTGCGGAAACGCTACATCGCCGTGGTTCACGGCAGACCCGGCTGGGAGGAGACGCTCTGCGATCTTCCCCTGGTTCCCAACGGGAACAAGCGCCACCTTACCATCATCGAAAAATACCGGGGGAAGGCATCCCTTACCCGTTTCCGCCTGCTGGGGGGAGCGGGAAACTACAGCGTTATTGAAGCCCTGCCCGAAACCGGCCGAACCCACCAGATACGGGTTCACCTGGCCAGCCTGGGACACCCCATTGCCTGCGACCCTTTCTACGGCAGCGCTAAGCCGGTGTTTCTCTCCTCCTTCAAACCGGGCTGGCGGGGAGAGCCCCTGGACGAACGGCCTCTCCTCCAGCGCCTTGCCCTCCACGCCCTGGACTTGACGCTGCCCCCGGGGATCCCCGGCCGGCGGGACGCGGGGGAACTGAGGATCCGCGCCCCCCTGCACCGGGACATGGCGGCTCTGATCAAACAGATGGAAAAGCGGGCGGGGACGGGCTTTGCGGTATGGGCGGATTAGCCGGGCTTGTTCCGAAAACTGAAGTTTTCGAGCAGCCTCTTTTGACTCGCTTTAGCGCGGCTCGTGCCGTTCGCGGCTCAATTTCCCGGCGGCCCGGTAAACCGGCATAACAGGGGCCTATCAGACATTTTAGGGTAATCAAAGTACCCGGCAGGCAGTTGCCGCGGAGCCGCTTTTCCAGCCCGCGGGAATTACCGGATGCCCGCGATGCCTTACTTTTTATCCTCCCTTTGGCTATACTGGCTCTATGGCAGACAATGGAGCGGCCGCCCTTCCAAAATTCGAAGTAACCGCCACCCGGCGGCGGCCCAAGACCTTTGACGAACTGGCGGGCCAGGAATTTGTTGTCTCTACCCTGAAAAATTCCCTGGAAAACGGAACCATCGCCCACGCCTACCTTTTCTCCGGGCCCCGGGGCTGCGGCAAAACCAGCGCCGCCCGCATCCTGGCCCGTTCCCTTAACTGCGAAAAGGAAAAGGGCCCTACCGCCAGGCCCTGCGGGGTCTGCCCCAGCTGCGTCGAGATCGCCGCGGGTTCCAGCCTGGACGTGATTGAAATTGACGGGGCAAGCAATACCTCGGTCAACGATGTGCGGCAGATAAAGGACGAGGTGCTTTTCCCCCCCCAGAACGGCCGTTACAAGGTCTACATTATCGACGAAGTCCACATGCTCTCCAACAGCGCCTTCAACGCCCTGCTCAAAACCATCGAGGAGCCGCCGCCTTACATCGTCTTTATCTTTGCCACCACGGAAATTCACAAGGTGCCCGCCACGATCAAGAGCCGCTGCCAGCAGTTCAGCTTCCGGCTTATCCCCATCGAAACCATCAAGGGGATCTTAAAAAGCGTCTGCGAAGAGATGAAGATAGAGGCGGAGGACGAGGCCCTCTTCTGGATAGCCCGGGAATCCACCGGAAGCCTCCGGGACGCCCTGACCCTTTTCGATCAGGTGGTCTCCTTTTCCGCGGGGCATATCCGGGACGCCCTTATCCGGGAGAAGCTGGGCATTGTGGGGCTTGAGGCCCTCAACAAGCTGGCGGAAGCCTGCGCGGAGGGCGACGCGTCCGCCTGTTTCCTCCAGGTTGACGAAATCCTCTCCTCCGGGGTGGCCATTGAGCAGTTTATCATCGATATGGCGAACTACTACCGGAGCCTCCTCCTCCTCAGAAACGGGGTTACCAGGGAATCCCTGCTGGGTTACGGCCCGGAGCGTTTTTCCGCCAAAGCCCTTGGCGCCTTCGACCCCCCCAGGCTGGAACAGGCCCTGGAACTCCTTTTGAACTGTTACCGGGATATCCGCTATTCCGTATCCCCCCGTTTCGAGCTTGAAAGCCTGGTATTCAAACTGGCCTGGCTTAAAAGCTGGGTTTCCCCGCAGGAGCTGAAGGCGGCGGTGGAGGCGGCCCGGAATGCCCTTGGCGGGCAGGAGGGCTTGGAGCGCCCTTTAGCCCGGGGGGAATTCGCCAGGGTTCCCCCGGAAACTAAGGCCGCCGGCGAGGGTAATGCCGGAACAGGATCGGCGGCGGGCCATTCCGGCGGCTGGCCTTCCCTAACCGAAGCCTTCCGGCGCCGGATTGCCGGGGGGAACCGGGCTTTGGAAAACGGGCAGGCGAACCGGGAAAAACCGGGAACGGAAGATCCCGGCGAGCCGGGTTTTTCCTCCGGGCCCGAAGGGGAAGCCGGGGCCGAAGACGAGGATGTTCCGGTATGGAGCAACCTTTCCAAAACTTTCAGGGAAAACGCCGTAACAAAATCCGGCTTCCTGCCGAAGGAGCCCGGCCCTGGGGCCGCGGATAACGAGCCAAGGCCGCTGGATCCCAAGGCGGAGCGGGTCTGCCGGATATTCGGAGGAACGGTGGTAAAGGACGGGCAGGCATGAATATCAACCCTTTCGACGTGCTGAAAAACGCGCAAAAGATCCAGGAACAGATGGGGGCTTTGCAGGAAAAGCTTGCCGCCCTTTCGGTAACCGGTTCCGCCGGGGGCGGGATGGTGGAAGTCGATATAAACGGCAAGATGGAGATCCTGGCCGTCCGCATCGCCCCGGAGGCGGCGGATCCAAACGATCTGGGGATGCTCCAGGATCTGGTAGCGGCGGCCTTTACCGGGGCCATGGAAAAAATCCGGGAACGGATCAACCAGGAAATGGGCGCCATGGCGGGAAGTTTAGGCCTACCCAATATGCCGGGCAATATACCCGGTTTTCCCGGTTCGGGTTTTCCGGGGCTTTAATGGGCGGCTTTCAGGCTTCCGAATCCCCCCCGGATCGGCCGGAACGGAAGGGGCCTAACGCCATTGATCGGCTGGTGGCTCTGTTTTCCCGGCTGCCGGGCATAGGGAAAAAGAGCGCCGGCCGCATCGCCTACCACCTGTTGGACGGGGATCCCGGTTTTGCCCGCCGCCTGGCCGACGAAATCGCCGGGCTCCATCAGGCGATCCGCCGCTGTTCGGTTTGCGGCGCTTTTACCGAAACCGATCCCTGCCCTATCTGCGCCGATCCCGGCCGGGATCATTCCCAGATCTGCGTGGTGGAGAGGGCTCAGGATGTGCGGGTCATTGAGGAATCCCGGGAGTTCCGGGGGGTCTTCCATGTGCTGGGCGGGCTTATCGCGCCCCTGGAGGGGATAGGGCCCGGCAGCCTCAGCATCGGCCTGCTGATAAACCGGGTACGAACCCAGGCTGCCCGGGAAGTGATCCTTGCCATGAACCCCACCGTCGAAGGCGACACCACCGCCCTGTACATCCAGCGGCAGCTTAAAGATTTCGATGTCGAGGTAAGCCGTCTTGCCTCGGGCCTCCCCGTGGGGGGGGATCTGGAATACGCCGATCGGCTCACCCTTTCCCGGAGCTTCCGGGGCCGGATTAAACTGTAGGATCCGGCGGCCCCCGCGAAGAGCCGGGTCTGAACCCGCGGCCTCCCGCCCCGCTACCCTACCCTCAGCGCGGCCTTAACCGGCTTGGCAGCCCCCTTCTCCGCCGCCACGGCCAGGGGCGCGGCGTCCGCGGCGATCACCGTGTAAGAGCCGGGCAGGAGGACGCTTTCCCCCTCGCCGTTTACCGTCTCGAAGGCCGAGGCGGGAAGGGAAAATGCCAGTTCCGCCGTCTTGCCCGCGGGAACCGGAACCCGGCGGAAAGCCCGGAGGGAGAAGGCCGGCTCGTCTTCCCCCGCCCCGTC
>JAIRRU010000122.1 GCA_031255815.1 Treponema sp.
CTGTCGTATTCGGATCGCATTTTTTTAAAAAGCAACGCAATGTCTTCGGGGCAATGCTCCGCAACCGGGGAAACGCCTTTCATCCCGGTAAACAAATGGAGAAAACCGATGCGGAACAGAAAGCGGGGGCTGATGTCCAGAACCATGAATTCCAGGGGGCAGCCCGGATCAATTTCCATTATTACCCTTGGAACAGTATTGCTCAGCAGGAGCAGGCAGCCGGCATTTACCTTGTAGATAACTTTCCCTATTTTCCAGGCGGCTTTGCCTTTGTGAATGTACACTACCCTTATGTCGGTGGAAATGTATATTTTTCTGCTTCTGGTCTCGTTTGTGCGGAATAGATACTCGAAACGAACTTCGTTGTTTAGGATATCGGTCATCAACAGCCCCGTCCGGGTTCCCTTAACCGGCTAGCACCTTGCTTGAACTAAAATGCCCGGCAAACCCGTATTATTCCGGCTTGCCGGGCTGCCGGGAAATTGAGCCGCGAAGGGCGCAGACCTTAGTCCGAAACTTCCCGGACACCGGAAATCTTGGCAAAAGCCAGGCAAAAGCCAGGCAAAAGCCAGGCAAAAAGCCAAACTAAAGCCAGGGCCGCCGGACTAAAAGTTCCTGCACTTAGTGCGATTCGCGGCTGCCCTTTTATCCATGCCTTCAGCCTAAGCAAGGCGCTAACCCCAATCCCGTTTTTTTGTAAAGCCCGCCGTTCCGGGCGGGGCTTGTTCAAGTTCCTTACTGATCCGCCTTAACGATTTCTATTTTGACTCCCTCGCTCTGTTCAGTCTCCTCCCGGGGCGGAATGGTAACTTTGAGGATGCCGTTTCTGAACACCGCCTTTACTTTTTCCTGGGCGTATTTGTCCTGGGGGACGTAGTATTTCTGTTTTTCGATGTCCTTCATCTTGAGCCGCCGTTTGAGGTAGCGCAGATCTTCTTCGCCGCCGCCTTCTTCCTGGAACAGCCTGCCCCCCTCCGGCCTTCCAAAGACGGAGGAGGCGGGGGAAGGCAGGGACGCGGAAAAGATCATGTAATCCCCCTGAAAGGAAAGGCTGATGTCTTTCTCGTCAAAGCCCGCCAGGGCAAATTCAAAACCGAGGCTCCGGTCACCGCTCATGTAGATATTCATGGGAGGGTAGGAATAGTTGGGATAAAAATCAGTATTCTCGTCGAAATAGGCTTTGCCGAAGGGATCGCAGGCGTTCCGGCCCCCGCCGGGGAAACCGTTCCGGTACTGGTTAAAATTGGTGTGCAGTTCGTCCTGGATGTTCCGGGCGGCGTCGAAGATCTCGTCAAAAATCGACCCTAAATCAATATAAGCTCTGCCTTTCATATAAGGCTCCTCCGCGCCCCTTCCGGGTAAAACGGCGGGCGCTCTTTGCTGACCGGCCCTAGAGCCCGGCCCGGGCCCCCGCTCGGGGCGGCCCTGATTCAAATATACCTTTCCTCCCCCAAAATTTCAACATCCGCCCGGTGTTTTCCGCAATTCCCGGTTCGCCATAAGCGGCTGTTTAGGCTAAAAGGATAGCCGCTAACCGCACGAACCGTACGGACTTTTACACCGAAAACCTCGATACTTCATCTAAATTGCCTTGGGTTCGGGAAATTTTTAACCCGCTTTAGCGCGGTTCGCGCCGTTCGCGGCTCAATTTCCCGGCGGCCCGGTAAAGCCGGGGGTTTATCAGGCGTTTTAGTGTAAACAGGGTGCCCGCGGTAAACCGGGAATTGCCGGGGATTTTACTCTTCCGCCCGGGGCTCTTCCGGCAGGATCCGCGTGATCCGGGGGAGAGGCGGGGGAAAGTGTTTGCGGAAGGCAGAGAAAGCGGCCGCGGCCGCGGCAAGGAAAACGAGCCCCGCCGCGATGCGGGAGCTTTCGCCCAGAGCGGGGAAACAGCCGGCCGTTACCAGGTAAGCGCCGGCAAAACCCGCGGCGGGGGGCAGAAAGGCTTCCAGGGCCTGGATAAAAAGCGCCTTTCCGCTTAGGCCGGTTTCCACAAACTGGCCCGGCAGGATCTCCATGTTCCGCGCTTTTTCCGCCCGTACCGGGGCAAGCTTCCCGCAGCCCCCCCGCATACAGCCGAAACATGGGCCCGGCAGCAGGGGCCCGACGCTTACCGAGTCCCCGTCTACCTCCAGCACCCGGCCCCTCATCAGGCCCCTCCCCCGGCGGCCCCGTCTTCGGCGGGTTCCCCGCCTCCGGCGGCGCGGCTGTCCCCGCCGGCCTGGCCCTCCTTCTCCTGCCGGGCCATCCCGGGCAGGGGCAGGCGGATCCGCCGGATAGACAGGGCCCTGCCGCTTTTATCCAGATCGATAAGCGCCCCCTGGAGTTCCGGCTTGTCTACGGCTTCCTTCGTCCAGTCGGGGATGCCGGACAGGTACTCCCCTATCCGCCCCTCAATTTCCGCGCCGCCTACCGATTCGGCGCTGCCGGTACGGCCCGCGTCGCTTATCACCGCGGTACCGCCGGGGAGCACCGCCTCGTCCGCGGTCTGCACCCGGGTATGGGAGCCGATTACCGCGGAACAGCGGCCGTCCGCCGCGGCGAAAAGGGTCTTTTTTTCACCGGTGGCCCCGGCGTGAAAATCGACAATTACATAGGGGGTTTCCTGCCGCAGCCGCTCCAGGAGGCTGGGGAGCAGGGAGAAAGGATTGTCCGCGTGGAGCTTCCCGAAGCCGCTCTGCCCCAGCAGTACCGTTACCGCCACTTTTTCGTTCCCCGCCTTGTAAATACGGGAACCGATACCCGGCGCCCCGGCGTTCAGGTTTTCCGGCCGCAGCACATAGGGGATCTTTTCGATGTTCTCCGTAAGATCCTTCTTGTAAAAACAACATTCCCCGGTGGTAAGCACGTCGGCGCCCAGCTTGCGGATATAGGCGGCGTGGTTCCTGCCCAAGCCGTTCCCTCCGGTAGCCCCGTCGGCGCAAGCTATCACAAAATCGGCAGAGAGGCTTTTCTTGAGTTCCGCGATGCCCGTTTTGAACGCGTAGAGCCCGGCCTTCCCCACCAGTTCCGCAACGTAGAGGATCTTCATTGGGCAGCCCCCCTGGTTTTAGGCGCGGAACACGGCAAAGCGCCGGGTTTACCCGCGGTGCGGAACAAAACGCCGGGTTTGCAGCTGCCGGGAAAGCTCATTCGGCTTCCCCGACGTAGTTGAAACCCGGGCGCCTCCCCAGCGCGGAGCCCCGCTTCCGGTTTTTCTCGGAAAAGAAACAATCGGCGGCGTTCCGCGAAATGCTGGAGAGTATCCGCTCAAATTCCGCCGCCGCCCGGTAATCCTGCAGTTCCCGGCAGGTGTCCCGCAGGTTAAAAAGGGCCTCGTAGTAGACCGGGGAAAGGCTTACGGCCTCCTCAAAGCAGTGGCGGGCCTCCTCGAAACTCCCCTCGGCAAAGTACAGCACCCCCAGGTTGTTCCAGGTTTTCGGCGCGTATTCGTCCCGTTCCAGGGCGGAGCAGTAACATTCCTCGGAAAGCTCGAACTGTTCCAGTTCGTAGTAGATGAGCCCCATGGAAACCCAGGCTTCCGCCAGGCCGTCTTCGATAAATACCGCCCGGGAGAAGCTGTTAATCGCTTCCTCGTAATCCCCGGTCCGCTGCTGGGCGATACCGAGATTCAGCCATAACAGGGGGTTTTCCGGCTCCATCACCAGAGCCTTTTGAAACAGGGGGATCGCGTCGTAGGGTCGGTTAGCTTCGGTAAGCGCAATGCCTGAGACATTTAAAGATTCGGCTGTTTCCATAATACCCCTCCAGTCCAAAATATAGTACAAAAAGGCCGAATAAACCAGATATCCATTCAACAACAATACCTTTTTTGATATAATAGTCCCGATAATGACAAGCGAGCATTAAATGATGAAAAATTTAACCGAGTTTAATACGGCCACATCAGAATACGAACTCTTTTTCTTTCTGTATGAGAAGATTATGTCCCGGGAAATCACCAGCTTTTCCCAGCTTAAACATGCCGTTAAGCCCATTCTGAAGAGCGAAACGGCGCAGCAGGTGATCCTCCGGATTTTTTACCTGATAAAACGGCTTAACTGGGGGTTTTTCGCCGATATATCCTCCAAAAGCCACCCGAAACTCTGGCGGGAACTGGTCGTTTCCGATAAGGATTTTCCCGGGGCGGGGGATATTAAGCGGACCATGCAGGTGGCGAACATCTACATCTGCATGCTGGATATCCACGGCTATACCAAATTCTGCCAGGAATCCCGGAATAACCTGTCCCGGCTTCATACATTGGACAAAATTATCACCTACGAAATCCGGAAGATCGCCACCCAGTGCCAGTCGGTAAGCCGCCGGGAACGGGGGGACGAGATGGTGATAGTCTCTCCCAGCGCCACCGACGCCCTTACCGTTACCCTGAGCATCATAGACTACTTCGCCAAGACCGATGTGGTGAAAGATCCGGCCATATCCAGCCGCCGCAAAGGCGAGGCGGCCGATAATCTTCCGGTTTTCAAGATATCCGCGGGGATCACGGGGGGGAATATCACCAGCCCCCTTATCGTTACCGAAGACGGGGATCTTTCGGGCTTCCTTCTCAATATCGGGGCGCGGCTCCAGACCAGGGCCAACGAGCTTTCCCCCCGGGAATCCAGGGTCATGGTGAGCAAACAGGTACAGATGAATTTCATCAAAGAGAACCAGACGGAAAAATGCGCCCTCTTCCGGAACGACGCGGTCTACTTTCTCGACACGGGGACGATCGAATTCAAGGGGGTCATGCTTCCCGCCTGCGAGGCGGTATTCGAAAGCAGGGAGCGCTACAAGGAGAAGATCAGCGATTCCCTGCAGAAACTTTTCGCCTCGATCCGGGAAAACCTGTGGGAGCAGCGGATATTCCTGGACATTCTGGAACTGATCGCCCGGACGGCGGCGAGCATGCCCCCCTTCATGGTGAACCCCCCGCAGCCCATTTCGGGCCTCCTGACCCTGAGTAACCAGTCGGTAATACAGCTCTGCCGCCAGGCCGTAAAGGCCTACACCACGGAGGAGGATTACCCCGCCGCGGTGGGAATACTCAGGCAGCTTATCGAAGTCATCAGCATGATGCCGGACTTCGACCGCCTGATCTTTGATTACCTTAAGGGGATCTCCTCCCGCTACGACAACCTCCTTACCCGCTACGATTCGGCGATAAACAGGGAGGTTGAGGATAAGGCCGGGGATATCTTTACCGAAAATGCCTGCAAAACCCTGCGGGCCGCGAAAAACGGCATTTTACTCTACGACAAGCTCCTGGCCCAGGGCCGCAAGAGCAAGGTGCTGACCAGAAAAAAGATCCTCTGGTACAAGCTGATCAAGGAATCCCAGGAAGAGCTGGCCTTTACCCTTTACTCGGGGAAGAAGTAGCGGGCTGATTAGGCTAAAATGCCCGGCAACCCGGTAAAGCCGGCGGGCTTACCGGGCATTAGGCAGGCAAGGCAGCTGTGAAGGTCAGGCGGCTCCCGGCATGGTCTTTACTGTTCCCTGGTCTGGAAGAATTCGATAACTTCGTGATCGGGCCCCAGCACAAAGGCGTTGCAAACCGCCATGGAGCCAAGCATATTGTCCTTCGGCTCGGTTCGGGAAACCGCCCCGGCCTTGATCGCCCGATCGTAAGCGGCCCGGGCGTCATCGGTACGGATCGCCACATGGGCCCAGTGGGCGTTGCTTTCCTCCTCCCCGCTCCCCCGGGGGATAATCTCCACCACCGCGTTGCCCCCCAGATCCACCAGATTTATGGTTTGCGGCTTATCCGCCATGGGAAAACTGAAAACAACCTTGCCGCCCAGCCCCTTGGTGTAAAAATCGAGGCTCTTTTGAGGGTCCTTTACCCAAAGACCTATGTGATGAAACCCGTTAAACGCCATACTGTCTCTCCGTTTCGTTAAAGATGATAGGGAATGATAGGAGATATGGCGTCAAACGCACAAGAGGCGCCGCTTCAAATCCTCATTCGCGGCTGGCTAACAGTGAATTTTTCGGAAAGCGGAATTTAGCCAGCGCCTTGTTTACACTAAAATGTCTAATCAACAACCTCGCCCTGAAGGGCGAGGTATGTTGTTCTCCCGTGGTGGTTAGACTCAGGGT
>JAIRRU010000135.1 GCA_031255815.1 Treponema sp.
GCCTGGGTTTTAAAAAAGTCGGCCATTTTTCCGAAATAGGCTGGAAGATGGGCCGGTGGCGGGACGTGGGCTACTGGGAGCTTCTTATAAACGCGCCCGGCCAAGGGGGCCAGCGGTGAATTTTCCCCTGGCCGTCTTCTGGACATCCTTTCTGTCCTTTCTTCCCATCTCGGAACTTCGGGGGGCCATTCCCTTTGCCGTGGCGAACGGCATCCCCTGGTACATCGCCTACCCCTACGCGGCCGCCCTCAACGCCCTGGTAGCCCCGGCCTGCTGGGTATTCCTCTCCACCCTGCATAAACTCTTTCTGAAAATGGCCTGGTACGAACGGTTTTTTAACCGCTTCGTGGAGCGGGCCAGGGAAAAACTCCGGGGCGGCGTGGAAAAGTGGGGCTGGATAGGCATAGCCCTCTTCGTAGCCGTTCCCCTGCCGGTTACCGGCGCCTGGACCGGCACCCTGGGGGCCTGGGTTCTGGGCGTAGGCAAGCGCCGTACCATGCTCGCCGTGGTCGTGGGAGTCTTCTGCGCCGGGGCCGTCGTTACCGCCGTAACGATCCTGGGGATACAGGCCCTGGGTCTCTTTATAAAAAAAATATAGCGCCTTGAGCTTGTTTTAAAACCAGCCGGGTTTCGGACAAGCCCGGCTCCCTGTCCCCCGCCGTCTAAAAACCGAATTCTATCTGCCTGCCGGAGGGCTCCGCTTTACGGCCCGGGCTTTTCCCGAAAAGATCTTCCATGTTCCAGCCCGCGGCGCCGGCTATGGACTTGGCTACCGGGAGGAGCTGGGCGGAGGCGTAGTGGCCGTAATCCAGCGGGCCGTGGGGGAGGGAGGCGGGTTCGGCCCCGCTCAGAGTCCAGACGTATTCGACCGTGCCCCGCCGCCCCTTCCAGCCCAGGGCCCGGGCGGCCTTTACCTGGGGCGGGGTGGAGGCGGTGTATTCCTCCGGAGGGCGGGAAAGCCGTTTCCGATACACCAGTTCGCCGTCCAGTTTCCCCGCCCGCAGCTCCTCCAGGCTTTCCGCCACCCGGCGGCGGAATTCGGCTTCCCCCGCGCCGGAAAAGACCAGTTCCAGGAGTTCAAGCTGTATCCGCCGGGCCAGAGGGGTGGAATCGCTCCGTACCGCCTCCATGCCCTTTACCTCCACGGTCTCCCTCCCCCCGTCCGGAGGGATAAGGTAGCCGCCGTAACCCTTGGCCCTGCCCCGGGGGCTTCCCCTGCTGTGTAAAACCCCGGCGCGGAGGGGCGCCGGATCCTCCGCGCCCTTCCCGGAGCCTTCCTCCGGGAGGGAAGCCCCCGCTTCCTCCCCCTCCGGGGGAAAGATGTTCCGCAGGGCGGGGATAAAAAAGCGGCGGTAGGCTTTTTCAAAGCGCAGTTCGATAAAGGATTCAAGGCCGTATTCATCCCGGATCCTCTCCGCCAGGCAGCGGTTCAGCTCCCGCGCCAGTTCCCCGCAAAGGCCGCTGAAGTCCCCGTAGCTTGCCCTGTCGTCCAGGCCGCTTTCCACAAAGAGGGAATCGGTGTCGCCGTAGATAACCCGGCGGCCCCGGGCGCTAAACCAGTCCCGGGAGGCGAGGAGCCACTTCCGCGCAAAGGAGGTAATGGCCCCGGCCAGTTCCGTGCGGCCGTAGCGGCAGGAGGCGGTGCCCAGCACCCCGTAAAAGCTGTTCATCAGGATCTTGTACACCTGGGCGGCAATCCCGTCCCCCCGGTCTATGGCCTCCCGCCGGGCGGCGAAGTATTCGGCGATAAGGCCGGGGAGCAGTCCGGGGGAACGGGAAAAAGCGGCCCCGTTGGGAGCCAGGATGGAAGATCCGGTTCCGGCGGCGGCTTCCGGATTGGCGGGCCCTTCCGGCCGGGCGTGGGCCAGGGGATCGATGTTGAAGCTGAGCATTACCGTCGGGTAGAGGCTGCGGAAATCGAACACGGCGATATTGTTGAAGAAGCCCGGCAGGGGTTCCAGCACAGTTCCCCCCGCGGCCCCGGATACCTGGCGGCGGGGATCGTCCGGCGGCGGGGCGATGCCCTTCCGCCGCAGTTCCATGCCGTAGATCCGCTCGAAACTCGCCACGCTGGTCCAGGCCTTGTCCAGGCTTACCCCGGTAAGGCAGGCCCGCTCCAGGGTAAGCCGGAAAAGACCCGTCGCGGCGAGGATCCGCAGTACCAGCTCCGAATCCCGGTAGCAGTAAGCCCCGAATTCCCCGGGGCTCCGGGCGTAGAGGGCCTCCAGTTCGGCGATCTTAGCCTCCCCGGAGGAGGCTGCCAGCTTGCCTTCCCCCAGCACCCGCCGGGAAACCGACTCCAGGGAATAAGTTCCGTAGGAACCCCCCTCGTCCATGCCGCTCAGGATGCCCTGCCCGCCGGCCCGGACTACCCTGAGGGCGTCCAGAACCTGCCGGCCCGGCACCAGGGCCGCCGCGGATCGCCGCCGCCAGCCCCAGCCCGGCTCTCCGGCGAAAAACTTCGCCTCCTCCCGGGATCGGCCCAGGAGCAGGGGGATGCGGTAACGGGCGCAGCGATCGGCGATCCGGGGGAAGTCAAAATCCAGGAAGTTCCAGCCAGTCAGCACATCCGGATCAAGGGCGCGGATATCGTCCACCAGGGCGCGGAGCAGGGAATCCTCGCCGGGGTGAAAGATCAGCTCCCCCCCGGCGGCCTTTTCTCCCGCGTCCCTTTCCCCGGCGGGGCCCGCGCCCAGCACCCGTACCTGCCCCCGGGCTTTTCCGCTCCCGAATTCCCGGTTCAGATCCCCCGATTCGGCCCAGGACAGCGCGGCGGCCAGGATGCTCCCGTTCCTGGTATCAGTTTCGATATCAATTGAGGCCACCCGGAGGGGCGGCAGCAGGGACGCCGGGGGGAACCAGGGGGAAAGTTCCGGGTCGATAAAGACCAGATCCACCAGTTTGCCCGGCCGCGGCTGCCCGGCAATCTCCATCCAGCCCCGGATCCGCCGTTCGATCAGGAAGCTCTCCGCGGGCTTTTCCCCCCCGTCGGGGCTTTGCAGCGATCCCTGGGAAAGGATCTTGTAAGCGGCGGATCGATCCGCCAGATGGGAAAAGCGGAGGAAGGCCAGATCTTCCCCCCGGTAGAAGGGTTCCAGGAGCGGGGGCTGGGGGGAAAACGGTATACGGGAGAGCAGGGCCTTGCAGCGGGGCAGGTCTCTTTCCCTTACATGGAAGCCCAGGCAGGTTTTTGCCGCGGGAACCACCGCGGCGAAGGTTTTGCCGCTCTCAAGGCGGCCCACAAAGTAGAGCCGCCCCCCGCCCGGCCCCTCCGGGGAACGGCGGAGCATATCGGCCCAGGCGTGAACCAGAAAACCGCGGCTACTGTGTTTATCCCCCGATTCCCCGCCAGGCATAGGGCTATTCTACCCCAGCCCCCGGGCCTTCACAATATTCGGCCCTGCTTTACGGGCGATTCCCGGTTTGCGGCGAACCCCGCGAGCCCCGCGAACCAGGCCGCGGGGCCCGGAAAGGAGGATATTCCTGGCTTGTTCCGTAATGGAAGCGCTTTTATTGTAAATAAATACAAAGACGATTAATATTCTTATAAATACTGGTATTCAGATAAAATATGGTATAATTATAACGTTTTTGTTGACATAAACCCGGTTTATAGTATCATTAGTAAAAAAGCGCTTTCATATACTATAGGCAAGCCTTAGAGAGGAGGTTGTTTAATGGAATATCTCATCGGTGTTCTGTTGCTTGTGTCTTACTTTGCCCTGGTCGGCTACGCGGTAAAAGGCGGAAACCTGATGCTGGGGATCTTTATTATGGCCTGCCTCTGGACGCTCCTGCCCCTGGCGGGCAACGCCCTGGTCAGCAATCCCGCTTTCATCCTTGCCAATTTTACCCGGGCTTCGGGGGAAGTGGTAAAACCCTCCCTCAGCGAGGCTTTTACAAACGTGTTCCAGCGCGGGCCCGAGGGCTGGGGCAGCGTACTGGTAAACGTGATATTCGGC
>JAIRRU010000162.1 GCA_031255815.1 Treponema sp.
CGAAAAAATGGAACGCCGCTTCGGAGGAATACGGGTATAGCGAATGAAAAAGACAGCCCAGCGTTTCCTTGTTTTTTTTATCGCCATCCCTCTCATTTTTGCCCTGGTAATGCTCTTTCCCCAGCGGAACCACCTGGCCCTCAATCTTGTGGTTCTTGCCTTTATCGGCCTCGGATCAGCCGAATTTTCCGTTATTCTGGGGAACAAGGGTTTTTTCTCCGGCCGGATCTGTCCGGGAAGCCCGGCGGAAACCCGGCCAATCCCCCTGAAGCGCCAGGTGGAAGCCGCGGCTCTGGGTATCCTGGCCCCTCTCGCGATGACCCTTGCCAACAGTTTCGCCCCTGCTCCGGAGGCGGGGGATATCGGGAACCTGGTATTCTTCGCCGTCTTCGTCCTTGAGTGCGCCTGGGTTCTCCTGTCCCGGGTATTCAGCCCGGAGGCGGGTTTGGCGGATTATATCCTCCACGCGGTCTCGGGTTTTTCCGTGATGATATACCCGGGCCTTTTCCTGGTCTGGCTTATCCGGATGAGCGGCCTTGACAATTCCTCCCTGGTTATCCTGATCTTCCTCCTGATGGTTTTCGGCAACGATTCGATGGCCTGGGCCGGGGGGATGCTTTTTGGCAAGGGAAACCGGGGGCTCGTGGCGGCCAGCCCGAATAAAAGCGTGGCTGGTTTTATCGGGGGAATAGGGGCCTCCATCCTGGTGGGGGCCGGGGCGGAATTCTTTGCCAAAGACGCCCTGGTTCCCCGTTTCCTCCCCCCCCTGGCCGCGGGAACTCTCCTGGGCCTCCTGTCGGGCTGCGCCTCCTCCCTGGGGGATCTGGCCGAATCGGCCTTGAAGCGGAGTTCGGGCATGAAGGATTCGGGCGCGCTTATCCCCGGCAGAGGGGGCATTCTCGATTCCGTTGACTCCATAGCCCTGGCGGCCCCGGTATTTTACCTGGGCTTCCGGATGCTTTTCCAATGAAAAAACGGGTAGCCGTCCTGGGGGCAAGCGGTTCCATCGGGCGGAACACCCTGGATGTGATCCGCGCCAATCCCCGGGATTTTGAGCCGGTTCTTCTCTCCGCCAGGGCTAAGGCCGGGCGCCTGCGGGAACTGGGGGAGGAATTCCCCGGCGCGGCCCTCTGCCTGGCCGGCGACGATCCGGCGGGGCTGCTGGAAGCCATCGGGCGGGCCGGGGCGGATATTACCGTTAACGGCATAGCCGGCGCGGCGGGGCTTGCCCCTTCGGTGGCGGTGCTGGAGGCGGGATCGGATCTTGCCCTGGCGAACAAGGAAAGCGTCGTCATGGCGGGGCCTCTTATCCTGGATCTTGCCCGGAAAAAGGGAAGGCGCCTTATTCCGGTGGATTCGGAACACACGGCGATCTTCAGCCTCCTCCAGGCCCACAACAGGGAAAAGGCGGAAGAGATACTTCTTACCGCTTCGGGAGGGCCTTTCCGTTCTTACAGCTGGGAGCAGTTGGGGAAGGTAAAGGCGGAAGACGCCCTTTCCCACCCTACCTGGAAAATGGGCCCCAAAATTACCGTTGACTCCGCCTCCCTGGCGAACAAGGGCCTTGAGGTCATTGAGGCGGTACAGTTCTTCGGCTTCCCCCCGGACAAGGTGGCGGTGGTTATCCACCCCCAAAGCGTGGTACACTCTATGGTGCGAATGAGAGACGGGGCGGTCTACGCCCAGCTTTCCCGCCCGGACATGCGGCTTGCCATACAGGAGGCCCTTTACTGGCCGGATATGGCCCCCTCCCCCTTCGGTTCCCTGGATTTTGCGGGCCTCAGCCTGGAATTTGAGAAACCGGACGGGGAAAAATTCCCCATGCTGCCCCTGGCCTACCAGGCGGCCCGCGCGGGGGGGCTTTACCCCTGCGTGTACAACGGGGCCAACGAGGAAGCGGTGGCGGCTTTTTTTTCGGGAGAGGCGGCCTTTCTTGATATCCCCCTGATCGTAGACTATGTTTTACAGGGGGATTGGCCTGGCAATCCGGATATGGGCGCCGTTCTGGAGGCAGACCGTCTTTCCCGGGAAAGGGCGCGGTTGTTTATAAAAACCATGAGGAGTAAAGGCTAATGTTTATCACCAAGATACTGCTGGGACTTATCGGCCTGGGGGTCGTGGTCTTTGTCCACGAACTGGGGCATTTCTTCGCCGCCCGGCTGGTGGGTATCGATGTAGAGGCCTTTTCCATCGGCTGGGGCAAGCCGCTGCTGAAAAAAAAGTTCCGGGGCGTGGAATACCGGCTCGGCATGTTCCCCCTGGGGGGTTACTGCAAAATGCGGGGGGAAAACGAATTCCAGGAAGCCTGGGAAAACCGCCGCCGGGAGATCTCCCCTACGCCGGGAACCTTTTTCGGCGCGAATCCCTTCCGCCGCATCCTGGTGGCCTTTGCCGGGCCCCTTTTTAATCTCCTTTTCGCCGTCCTGGTGCTTTCCGTTATTTGGGGCGCCGGTTTCGAGGTAAATACCCTGGGCAACCGGATTATCCTGGCCTCGGAGCTCGGGCTTCCGGATCAGAGTTACCCGGCCGACGAGGCGGGGCTTGAAACCGGAGACCGGATCATCAGTATAAACGGCGTCGATACCCCCTACTATCACGATATACAGGAAAACATCGCCGTAAACCCGGAAAAAAACCTTGCCCTGAAGGTGGAGCGGGACGGGACGATCCTCGACCTGACGGTCAGGCCCAGCCTGGAAAAAAGTACCGGGGCGGGGAAAATAGGGGTCTACTTCTGGACTGAACCGGTGCTGAGCGAAACCGCCGGGCCGGCCCGGGCGGCCGGGCTTCTACCGGGAGACCGGATTCTCAGGGTAAACGGGGAGGAACTGCCCTATACGGTAAAAATGCTTCCCTTGCTGGAACAGGCGCCCCAAAGCCTTACCCTGGATTACGAGCGGGACGGCAGAAAGGCCAGTACCGTGCTTATCCCCGTCTACCAGGAGGGAGGGGGGATCGATTTGGGTTTAAGCTACGGGGCCGTAACTTACAAAAATCCGTCCCTCCTGCCCCCGGCGGCTCTGGCGAAGGGGGCCCGTGAAACCTGGAAGACCCTGGTAGTGTCCCTGCGGAGCCTTTCCCTCCTCTTCCGGGGCATCGATCTGACCCAGGCGGTTTCCGGCCCGGTGCGGATAAGCTATATGGCCGGGGACATCGCCGCGGAAGCTTTCGGGCAGGGCATCGGCACGGGCTTCCGTTCCATGGCCAACTTCCTTTCCCTCATTTCCATTGCACTCTGCGTCATGAACCTCCTCCCCCTGCCGGTACTCGACGGGGGCATGATCCTCCTTTTTGTAGTGGAGGCGGTTCAGCG
This sequence comes from Treponema sp., assembly GCA_031255815.1. Next base: position 3,314 of record JAIRRU010000162.1, read on the forward strand.
GAAACCCCTCCACCCCCGGGCGGTAAGCGCCTTTCAAACCGTGGGAGTGGTATTGATTTTCGGCCTGATGATCTTTGCCATATTTGGAGATATTCTCTATCTGGTTCGTCATTAGGCTTGCTTCGCGAGACAAAGGAGCGGGTTTGAAGCGTCATTATCTCCTGGTTCAGGGTGTTCTAAAAAAAACGATCTTCGCCCTGCTGCTCATGCTGGTGTTTTTTCTCGCCTCCCCCTGTTCCAGCGCCCAGTCCCCTTCCTCTTTGTTCTCCGGCGTCCTTCCCAGCAGCCACCAGGGAGCGGTAAGCGGCCTGGTTTACGACGGGGAGTACATCCTGAGCGCCGGGGAAGACGGTTTTGTGGAATCCTGGAATCCCCGTACCGGGGCGGCCGAGGATCGGTTCCAGATAAGCGCGGCGCCCGTGCTTTCCCTGATCCTGCGGCCCGAAAGGAAGCAGATTGCCTGCCTCGAAAGCGACGGGATCGGGTTTTACCGGGTATCTTCCTGGGAATACGCTCCGGTGAAACGGATCTTCGTCCTGGAGTTCCGGGATCCCATAAGCTTTATAAACTATTCTGCCGGGGGGAGTTTCCTGATTGTGGCGCGGAACGGAAGAAACGGGCCGGTGTTCATTAACGCGGATACGGGGGAACTGCTCCCCGTCCCGCCCGATCTGAGCGGGCCCGTCAGCTTTGCCGCCACCGGCCGTTCGGAACGGAATATGGTGGTTTATTCGCCGGAGGGATACATATCCTACTGGGATTTGGAATCGGGAAGGGAGACCAACCGTTTCTCCGGGCCGGCGGGCATGGCCTCCCCCATCCTCTTTGGAAACCGCCGTTTCCTTGCCGGCATAGATTCCAGGGGCCTGGTGATGGTAGACGCGGTCTCGGGAAGGGAACTTGACCGGGACGCTTCGGTATCCCGGGGGCTTCTTGTAGCGGACGACAAACTTGGCGCGGGTTTTCTCTGCCTGACCCCCGGCGGCGTTTTCAGGTTCCAGGCCTACCCCGAGGGGAGGCTGCGGCGGACCGGCTTTTTAAGCTTCCCGGCGGGCTTGGATATCCGCGCCGCCGTTCCCGCCGGGGATTTTACCGCCCTGGGCAGCGCCGGGGGGACGGTTCTTCTGCAGGAATCCGGCGGCGCTTTAAGATCCATGGCGGCAAAAAAGCAGGCCCTGATCACCGAGGCCGCCGTCAGCGCGGGCCTCATCGCCTTCCTCACCGGGAACGGCCGCCTGGGCTACATCCCCCTGAATTTCTCCCAGCTGAGGGACGGAAGCGCCCTCAGCCTGGAAGACCCGGGCGCCTATACCCGGCTCGCCCCGGTGGCCGGGGGGGAGGATCGCTTTATCCTCTGGAATGACACGGGCGCCCGGCTGAGCACGGGCCTTGTGCTGGACAAGCTTTCCGGCCGTTCCGCCATCCGTTCCGTTTCCGCCCTGGGGGGCAAGGGGCTTTTTTTGGATTCGGTCGGGAATATTTCGGTTCTTTCCCTTGATACGGGGGATCCGGTCTTTTCTTTTTCTTCCATCGGCGCCATGGACGCGGCCTTTCTGGACGATCACGGAATCGTCCTGGGCCGCGGCGCCCTTTCCGGCAACTCCCCCTTCCTCATGATAGACACGGCTACCGGGGAAACCCTCCCCCTGCCCTATCCGGCCACGGTGGGCGCCCTGCTCTACCGGGGCCCTTCCGGCCTGGTTTACGCCGCGACAGTGGAGGAACAGGAAGGGGGAAGGAGGACTTCCATTATCCGCCTGAACCCCGCCGACTCTCTTCAGTCGCCGCGGCTTGCGGAGTACCGGGGCGAGGACACGGTATTCAGCATCGCGGAAGCCGGGGGAATCCTGGCCTCGACCCTGGGAAACGGCGAGGCCGCCGCTTACACTTCACGGGGCATGGTTTCTTTTGAGCGGGGGGCGGGGATGTCCCGGAGCCTTATGGGCGGAGACCCCTACTTCATTGTCCTGGATCGGGACGGAAATATCTCCTGGCACGATCCGGAAAACGGCGGCATGGTGGCCGCCTTCCGGCTTTACGAAACCGAATGGCTCCTCCAAAGCGCGGAGGGCCTTGCGCGGGGGAATGTAATTCCTTAATCGTGGCTGGGGTTTTGCCGCACCTTCTCTATGGCGGCGTCAACCGCGTTGCGGATGCTTTCCGCGTAATCCTTACGGTCGTTTATAGCTTCCGCCGCATAGAGCCCTCCTAAGAGGGAGTAACGGTACAGGGGCTTGACCGAATTCAGGGCAATCGCGGCCATATCCACTACGCAGTCGTTGCAGGTGCAGATCTCGTCAGGGTATGACTCAAGCCGCTGTCCCAGTTCATTGAGAATCAGCTTTTCAGCCTCGTTTTTAAGATGCTCGAAATCGTAATCGTCGATAAACGCCATAACACCTCCCCCTTCAAAAAGTTTAATGGTTTCTCGCCATAGATTCAAACCGCGCGTATTTGGACATGAACACCAGATCTATGGTTCCCACCGGGCCGTTCCGCTGTTTGGAAAGGATAAGGCTTGTTTTACCCTCCCCGGCGGCGTTGCCCTTATTATTCGCCGCGTTGCTCGCCGCATCGGCGGCTTTTTTATCCGATTCCCGGCTCCGGTGGAGAAACATTACCACATCGGCGTCCTGCTCAATAGAGCCGGAATCCCGGATGGACGACAGGTTCGGCTTCTCCTTTTCCGCGTCCCGGTTCAGTTGGGCCAGTACCACGATAGGTATATCCAGTTCCCGGGCAAGGCTTTTTAGGGAACGGGAAATTTCCGACATCTGTTCGTACCGGGGCGTATTATAATTTTCGGAACTTATCAGCCCAAGATAATCAATAAACATGATCTCGATCTTTTCCTGCATCCGGATGCGCCGGGCCTGGGCGCGGAGATCCAGAAGCTTCATGTTCGGCATATCCACGATGTAAAGGGGGGCTTCGTAGATACGCCCCGCCGCATCAAGAAGATCCTGGAAATCGCTCGATTTTATAAAGCCGCTGCGCAGGGCGTTCCCGTTTATCTTCGCCTCCATGGAGATAAGCCGCTGCATCAGGGCCATGGCGGGCATTTCCAGGGTAAAAAAGGCGGCGGGGGTCTTCCGCTGGATGGAAATGTTGGCGGCCATGGTAAGCGCCAGGGCGGTCTTCCCAATGGAAGGCCGGGCCCCGATGATGATAAATTCGGAGGGGTGAAAGCCCGAAGTCATCTTGTCCAGCTCGTCAAATCCGGAAGGGATCCCCGTGTATTCCTGTTTCGATTTGACCACATTCTCGATGATCTTAATCGTTTCGGGGATTATTTCCCTGGCGCTCTGGTACCTAAGGGTCTGACGGTTGTCGCTTAACTCAAAAAGCCGCTGCTGGGCTTCCTCCAGGAGGAGCCTGGCCTCCCGGGATTCGTCGAACACCCTCGTCCCGATCTCCCCGGAAACCCGGAGCAATGCCCGGCGCAGGGAATAGGCCTGTACGGTCTGGGCGTAGTACTCGATATTGGCGCTGGAGGGCACCACCGTGGTAAGGGAGGCCACGTAGGCGGAACCTCCCGCCTCGTCCAGTCTGCCGTTCTGCCTGAGTTCCCCCGAAACGGTAAGGATATCCGCCGTATGCCCTTTGTTGAAGATTCCCAGGATCGCCTCGTAGACCCGGTTATTCGCGTTGGAATAAAAATCACCGGGTCTCAGGTACTGTATGGATACGCTTATGGCATCGGGATCCATCAACATGGCCCCCAGGGCCGCCCGCTCAGCTTCTTCATCGTGAGGCGGGATTCTCTCTGTGCCGGAAGCCACCATTAAGCCTGGGAAGCGTTTTCTCCGTTGCCTGCCGCGTCCTTAGGCCCCTCTTCCCCGCCCGTTTCCGGTGAGGGGGGGGCTTCGGCGGCGGGAGCTTCGTCCGTTCCGGCCGGGGCGGTTTCAGGGGGAAGGGTTTCGGCAGGAGCGGTTTCGGTTCCGGCCGCGGCTCCGTCCCCGGAATTCTGAGTTTCGCTCCGGGCACCCTCTTCATCCCGGCGTCTCTTCCTCCCGGCCGCCGGGCGGGTTTCGGTTTTTTCCGCCTGCCCCTGCACGGTAATACTCAGCTCCGCGGAGGCGCTCTCGTAAAGTTTTACGAGCACCTTGTACTTGCCCACGCTCTTAAAGCTGGTTCCCTGCAGCTCGATCCGTTTCCGTTCGATTTGGAAGCCCTGTTTGGCCAGCTCGTCCATCACGGTCTGGCTGGTAACGGCGCCGTAAAGTTTCCCGTTGGCGCCGGCGGGCATGGAGACGGAAAGTTCCAGAGCCTCCAGTTTCTCTTTCAGGCCCGCCGCGTCTTTCCGCTTTTCCGCCTTGCGGGCTTCAATTTCCCCCTTGCGGGATTCAAACAGTTTTACGGTTTTTTCGTTGTAGGGAACGGCAATATCACGGGGAAAGAGAAAGTTGCGGGCGTAACCGCGGGCTACGTCTTTTACGTCTCCCTCTTCGCCCAAGGGGGAAAGATCCTTGTTCAGAATTACTTTCATACAAGCTCCTTGCGCCAAAGCCCTTTGGCTTTGGCCTGATAAAATTACGGCCGGGCAAAAGCCGGCCGGCGGGGCGCGGAACACGAACGCGCCGTGTTCACGCCGCCGGAGTAGGCGGCGGCCCCTCCTGTTTAAGCGCCCGCAGGGCTACCCAATGTTCGGCAACGCCCAGCAGGATCAAGCCTCCAAAAAGCAGCGCGTTGAGTCCGGGGCTTAAGGCCGCGAAAACAATCGCGATATTGATAAACAAACGCAGGCCCGGGGAAACCAGGCGCCGGGTAAGGAAATGCCGCGCTATACCCGCCCCCTGGGCAAGGTACATAAGGGCGCAGGCGGTAAGGGCATTCCAGGCGGCAATCTCCGGAACCTGCCATTTTACCAGCCGGGCGAGGAGGACGGTTCCCAGGGACAGGGAAAAGACCCAGATAAGCCAGGGGGATACCTGGAATTCCCTGAGCCCCGGCCACACCCTGCCCTTCCTGACCAAAGCGGCCAGGAACAGGGTAAAAAACCTGCTGAGGTAAAAGACCAGCATACAGGAGGCCAGCCCCCCGCCCCGGAGGACTATGCCCGTCATCAGTTCCCTTATCCGGTCGGGAGTAAGGTACTGTTCCAAGAGGGAACGCCGCGCCGCGTCGGATCCGGAAGAGGCTATGGAAAGCGAGGAAATCAGTTCCGACTGGGCCCTTACAAAGGCGGCAAAGCCGCTGTTTTCCCCCGCCGAAACGGCAATCCCCACGAAGACGGACAAACCCAGGGCCGCGCCCAGGGTCAAACGCCAGGAGGCGCGGATCCGTAAAAAGCCCGGCCCCCATTCCGGCGGCCTGATGATCCACACGAAAACGGACACCATAAGCCCGAAATACAGGATATCCAGGATAAAATCCCGGGAAACCAGCGGGACGGCCAGGGAGATCCCCAGGCCGCTCAGGACATGAAAGGCCACGGCGCTTAAGACCGAAGCCCGGACAGTCCTGGCGTTCCAAAGGGCGGCCACGAAACCTATGGGCACCAGGAAAAAAAAGCCCAGGAACCCGATCCGTATTAAGACAACACAGATAAAGGCCCCCGTCAGGGCGGGCAGCCATGAAACGCCGCCTTCCCATTCCGGGGCTCCCCGGGGGGAAGCCCCCTCTGCCCCAGATGTCCGGACATCCATAGGAAACTATCCTAAAGCGCTTCTACTCGGCCACGAAGGGAAGCAGGGCGATAGACCTGGCCTGTTTTATCGCCAGGGCCAGGGCCCGCTGGTGTTTGGCGCAGGTTCCCGTTATCCGCCGGGGAAGGATCTTGCCCCGCTCGGTGATAAAGCGGCGCAGCACATCCGCGTCCTTGTAGTCAATCCGCAGTTTCTGGACGCAGAATTTGCAGACCTTTTTCTTGAAATAGACCTTCCCGCCTTTTCCGCCCCGGCTGCCCCGATCTTCGGCCTCCCGGCCGTCCATCTGCACATCCACGCCCCGATCCTGCCGGGGGGCGCGCTCTTCCATGTATTTTTCGTCAGACATAATTACTCCTGTAAAGGGAACCGCTTCCGGGTTTTACCGGCCCGGGCGGTTCCGGATTAAACCTGGGTTAAAAGGGAATATCGTTGGCAAACCCGTCGTCCGGGCCGCTTTCCTGGGAAGGGGGCGCGTCCCGGCGCCCCTGAACGGCGGAATCCGAAGGGGCGCCCTGGGAAGCGTAGCCCCCGCCTCCATAGGAACCTGAGGCGGCGTTCGATCCCGGAGCGCCGTAAGACGCGCCGCCCGAACCGGAAGCCCCCGAACCGCCAAGCAGCTGGATATTGTTCGCCACGATTTCCACCCTCGAGCGGTTCTGGCCGTCCTGCTGCCACCGATCCTGGCGGAGTTCCCCCTCAATGCCGATCATCTTGCCTTTCACCAGGTACTGGTTCAGCGATTCGCCCTGCCTTCCCCAGAGGACGATGTCGAAAAAATTCGCCTCGTCTTCCCACTGATCGCCGTTTTTCCGGCGGCGGTTTACCGCGATAGAGAATTTACAGACAGCCTGACCGCTGGCGGTATACTTAAGCTCCGCGTCCCGGGTAAGGCGTCCGATCAGAACAACATGATTGAGATCGGCCATTACACCCCCTGATCGTCCATCTTTACAAACAGATACTTGAGGAGATTCGCGTTTAACTTGAAAACCCGATCCATGGCGCTGATTTTGGCCGGATCGGCCTTCAGGGTAAAGAGCACGTATTTACCCCGCTTTCTTTTTTTTACCTCATAGGCGAGATCCCGATCGCCGGTTTCGTCGGTCTTTTCGATCTCCGCCCCGTTGGCGGCCAGGTCGCTCAAAAGCTGCTCCCGGCCCGCCTTGTGCTGGTCCTCTTCCAAGGGGAAGATAACCGTTAACTCATAACGGCGCATGAACACTCCTTACGGACAAGATTTGTGTCTCGGTCCGCCCCCGCGGGCGGACAAAGAGGTATCCCCATAGTAACGGGCCGGGGAATTCAGGTCAAGCGGCCCTTGCCGGGGCCGGCTGCGGGCGAAAAGCGCGGTTTTTAAGCGGAAACCCGTAAAACCCGCGCTCGCCGCGGAAGGGGGCCGTCCCGCCGCTTTTTTTCATCTTGACAGCTTATCCGAATATAAGAATAGTTTTCTTGTGGCTTTAAGCGCCGGGTATACCGGATCGGCGCGGAATTTTTTTTAAGGAGCGCGAAATGATTACAAATCTCGGGCATGTGGCGTTCTGGGTCAAGGATCTGGACAAGAGTCTCGATTTTTACACCCGGGTAATAGGCCTTAAGGAAGCGTTCAGGCTTTACCGCGACGACGGCTCTCTCGGCGGCGTCTATCTCTACATTTCCCATGATAATTTTATCGAAATTTTTCCCTCCACGGGCAGCAGTCCCGCCCATGAACAGGGCAAGGCCGGCTATTCGCATTTTTGCCTCCAGGTTGACGACGCCAAAAAATCCCTTGAGGAACTGCGGGCAAGGGGGGCCCCTATCGACGCGGAATTGAAGACCGGAATTTCAAAGTGTATCCAGTTCTGGACTCATGATCCGGACGGAAACCGTTTTGAATTTATGGAGCTGCCCCCGGAGTCCAGCCAGTACCAGGCTAATCTGCGGTTTGAAAAAGCGTGATTCCCGCAAATCCGCGTGTCAGAGTTGTTAGGAAACTTCAGTTTCTGAACAACAACCGCTCAAAAACGGCAAAATGCCGGGCGTTTTGCAAGACGTGCCCGGGAACCAGCCAGGTTCCTGAACAAGTCTATTTTCTGTTCCGGCAATCCCGGAGGGGCTCCGCCCGCAATGTCTCTGCATTACGGGCGCATCTCATTACTTTTATACGCCCTACCGATAAGTGATCAATTATGCATAAACGGGTCAATTTTGAAGATAATATATTTATCATCGCGGCCAGGATACGGGTAATCCGGGATCTCCTTATTCTTGACACGGATCCTGAATTGTTTCTGGAAAAAACCATGGACGATATTGCTTTTGTTGACCATACCCTCGATATGCTTTTGGGAAACCTTATGGCAAACGAGCGCCTGATGGATCGGAACGAAACATTTGAAAACCTTGCCGATTTGGAATCCCAGTTCAGCCAGGTTCTCTCCATTCTGCAGAGCGGCTCCGGGAATATATCCGCCGCAAACTTCCCCCTGATCCGGGAAAAGATCCAGATGCTGTATAACCGCGGCCAGGAAAGGCAGAAAACCATAGGGGAGAACAGGGAGACTGAAGAAGACGCGGTACTGGACGGGGCGGTAAGCTCCGACGAACTCAGCGAACTTCTCAGGGACTTCTAGGGCGGCTCCGGGCGGGCTGGGGGAACGATGAGGGTTACCGGAGGCAGCCTGAAAGGCCGGCGGGTTGAAGTGCCCGGGGGGCTTATCCGGCCCAGCATGGACCGTGTGCGGGAGTCGGTGTTCGCCGTGCTGGGAGACCTTTCGGGATCCTCGTTTCTGGATCTTTTCAGCGGGACCGGCATTGTCGCCCTGGAAGCGGCCTCCCGGGGGGCCGTTTACGTGGAGGCGGTGGAAAAAGACCGGGTAAAGCGGGCCACCCTTCTTAAAAACGTATCCATGTCCCCGGTCAGGGTTAACTGCCGTTTTATGGCTGCAGAGCTTTACGTAAAACGGGCAAAGCGGGACTTCGATTACGTCTTTTGCGATCCCCCCTTCCCCTACCCTTACAAATGGGATCTGGTACGGGATATCGCCGCTTCCCCCCTGGCAAAGGAGGGTTCCCTCATCCTGCTCCACCGTCCCCGGGAAGATTATTTTGAAACCGGTATAGCCTTCATACAGAAGGAACAGGCCAAAGAGTACGGCAGATCCGTGGTCGAATTTCTCCGGGTACGCAAAATTTTTGTATGAATTTACTGTATTTTGGACATTTTTTTTGACAAATCCGATAAGACATGATATATTGAAAACGTAGCCGGATTTGAAATGGATTGTAAAAAGGCATTTGAGCGGTTCAAAGAACAAAATGTGTTCGTAAAGACCACGGCCCCTCCCCCGATTGACAGCGCGCAGAAAGTGGCGTTAAATCGAAAAGGTAATATTCTCTACAATCAGGGTGACATCGAGGGTGCCAAGAGGATTTTTTTAACCACGGGATATTCTGACGGCCTTTCGCGGATAGGCGATTACTACAAATCAAAGGGGCGGGCCCTGGACGCTTTACGCATGTATTGGATTGCGCCGGATCATACCAAATCTGAACCCATTATCGAGCAGCTTTCATCTCTCATACAAAAAATTTTACAGGAAGAAAAAGAGGATCATCCCAAATGAGTGAAACAAACGAAATTGAGCAGGGGAACGGAGAACGGGATATCACCGAAATTTCCGAGCTGTCAAAAAAAGGTTATCAGCTACTCAAGGAAAACAAAATTTCCGAGGCAATGGAATGTTTTAACCGCATCCTCGCCGTTGATGATACCAACAATTATGCGCTGGTGGGCATGGGGGACGCGACTCGCAAAAGGGGGGCTTTCCGGGAAGCGGCGTCCTATTACCAGCGTTGCCTGGCCTACCACCCGGGAAACAACTACGCTCTTTTCGGCCTGGCGGACTGCTACAAAGCTCTTAACCAGTTTCATAAGGCTATTGAAATATGGGAACAGTACCTTCTCCACGACGATAAGAACATTACTGTTCTTACCCGCGTTGCCGACGCCTACCGGAAAGTCAGGGATTTTAAACATTCCAAAGCGGTGTACCTTAAGGTTTTGGAAATGGAAGAACGGAACCCTTACGCCATCATCGGACTGGGGCACCTGCATTACGATTTTAAGGAGTACCGGGACGCTCTTTTTTACTGGGAGAAGATGCTCCAGGCAAACAGGGAGAACGTGGATATCCGGGTGCTCACCTCCATCGGAAACTGCCACCGGAAGCTGAAAACTTTTAAGGACGGGGTCGTCTATTTCCAGATGGCCCTCCAGCGGGAGCCCTCCAATTTTTACGCCCTCTTCGGCCTGGCGGACTGCTTCCGGGGCATGAACCAGCAGGATCGCTCCCTTGAATACTGGAACCGCATCCTGGAGCAAGACCCCCGGAACAAGGTGATCCTTACCCGGGTCGGCGACGCCTGCCGGCATATAGGGGATCTCGACAAGGCGGTGGAGTATTACGAACAGGCCCTGAACATAGAATTCGACACTTACGCGGTGCTGGGCCTTGCGATGGTGGCCAAGGCCGAAGGCCGCTACAACGAAGCGGACGCCTCCCTGCACCGGCTTATCCAGCAGGACCCCAAAAATTACCGTTTTTACCTGGAACTGGCGGATTGCTGCGTAAAGAAAGGGGAAAAACAGCGGGCGATAGAGACGCTGGAAGAATTCCTGAGAACGGGCATCCGCAACATCAGTATCATAGAAGCGCTTGAAAAGATCAAATCCTGAGACGCCGGAGCGTATAGCTGTTTCGGGCCTGCCCCTGGAAGAACTTTCCTCCCTGCTTCAGCCGCTCCCTCCCTTCCGGGCAAGGCAAGTATTCAAGTGGGTTTCCAGGGGGGTTTCCTCCTTCGGGCTTATGTCCGATCTGGGCAAAGAGCTGCGGGAAGAACTGGAATCCCGCTTCAGCCTCCGGAGCAGCAGGGTTACCGCCGAGCTTGCCGATCCTGACGGGACGGTAAAACTGCAGATAGAACTCCGCGACGGGCAGCGGATAGAGGCGGTGCTTCTTTCCGACGGAGAGGGCCGCAGAACCGCCTGCCTGTCCAGCCAGGCGGGCTGTCCCGCAGGCTGCGTGTTCTGCAAAACCGGTTCCCTGGGTTTCTCCCGCAATCTTTCTTCCGGTGAAATAATCGAACAGTTTTTCTACCTGAATTCCCTCTCCGCTGTTTCAAACATCGTGATCATGGGCATGGGGGAACCCCTGCTCAATCTGGACGAAGTGCGCCGGGCGCTGGGGGTCCTGTTTGATCCCCGGGGGCTGGGAATTTCCCCCCGGCGGGTTACCCTTTCTACCAGCGGGCTTGCCGGGGGCATACGGGATCTGGCGGACAGGGGGCCTCCGCTGCGGCTTGCCCTTTCCCTTACCAGCGCCAGGCAGGAACTGCGGAACCGCCTTATGCCCATAGGGAAGGGCAACCCCCTCCCCCTCCTTAAAGAAGCGCTGTCCTACTACCGGCGGAAAACGGGCCGCAGGATTACTTTGGAGCTGGTTCTTCTGGGGGGGCTTAATACCTGCAGGGAGGAAGCCGCCGCCGTGGCGGCCTTTGCCTCGGGGCTCGGCACGATAATAAACCTGATACCCTGGAACCCGGTGGAAGGATCCGTCTTTGAAGGCAGCCCTTTACGGGAACCTTCCCCCGCCGAGCTGCGGAACTTTTGCGCGGAACTTGAAAGCAGGGGGCTTAACCTGACCCTGCGCCGCCGAAAGGGGCGGGATGTAGCCGGCGCCTGCGGACAGCTGGGGCAGATCTCTTAGCCCCGCCCGCGGCCGCCCGGCGTTCAGCCTCCCAGGAACCGGGAGAATAAAACCTGAAAGACGCCGATGCCGAAACCCAGGATGCCGCCGACACCATCTATCCACTTGAACTGATCCGCCATCACGTCGAGGATTATCTGCTCAACCCGGAGCATGTCCAGGGAGTCAATGCGCCGGGATACCAGGTTCCGCACCTCAAGGGCCGCAAGGATGCTTTCGGCCCGGGATTCCAGGGCATCGAACAGTTTTTCTGTTATCAGGCTTTCAAGGCTTCCCCCGGCGGCGTTAGGCGCGGCGCCGTTAAACAGCTTATCCGAAGCGTAGGAGATAATCCGTTCCCTTACCGTGTCTTCGTTTCCCAGCGCCTCCAGCCTTTGGATAAGCTCGTCGATGATCTCCGGCATTTTTTCGTGGAGGCTCCGGTCGAACTGGCCGGAAGTAACAAGGAAGCGCTGCAGCGGGGGAAGCATAAAAACGGTGTTGTCAATAAAAGTGTGGCCCTGGGCTTCCAGCCCGGCGTGGATATCCGGTTCCCGCAAAAAACCGATAAGGCCCTGCCAGGCCCGGGGGTACATGTTTTCCGCCGTTTGTTTGAAAAGATCCGGAAAACGCCCGGTATAAACGGCAAGCCCCCGGCGGAATTTTTCCCTGAATTCCCCGTCGGCAAAACGTTCCCGCAGGATCTCCGGGGTAAGGAGTTCCCGCTCCACCATCCGCCCGATGCTTTCCGCAAGCCGGCTGCGCTCCCGGGGGAGGATGCCCGGCGTAAAGGGGAGGCGTATACCGAAGATCCGTACAGCCTTGAGGGGCCGGAACAACATTCTGATGGCCAGCACATTGGTCAGAAAACCGATAAAGGCCCCCACCAGGGGAGGGACGATCCAGGAAAGCCAGCTATTCATGGGTTTAGGGCTCCGGCGGAATTCGATTCCGAAGCGGTACGGGCCTGGCCCTCGTTGTCGTAAATGTCCACCTCCCCCTCGGGAAGCCAGCCCTGGGAATCCCCTTCTACCAGTACCCAGAATTCCGTCTGGTTCCCGGCGCTTACCGAGCGGCGCTCGATAACCCGTATCACCGTACCGCGTCTCAGGTAACCCCGGGAGGCCCCCTCGCGATCGGGGGTTTCCGCCAGATGGGTGAAAGATTTATTTATCACCCCGTAGCCTATTACCGGCCGGGAAAGGGGCGGCGTAACCGGCGGGTTGGGGATCACCCCGTCTTTATTCCGGTCGCAGGCCCCCCAAAGAACCAGGGTCAAAAAGATCAGCGCGGAAAAGGAGGGGGGCCGGCAAAGCCTCCGGCCCGCCTGTTTTCCGCGGCTCCGATCTTGATCACTCAAATGAAAAGCGCCTATGCTCATACAGTGAAAAATATAACGGCTTTCCGGCTTTTCGTCATCATTTTCACGGCCTTGTGTTTGGAAACTTTGTTTTTCCCCCGCGCCCTGCAGGGCCAGGCGGAAGAGGGGGGCGGAGCCGGAACTTTTCCCTATACTTTTTCCGTAAGCCCCGCTATCGGGTTCTTTGCCGGTCAGGGGGAAGAGATAGTTTACCGGAGCGAAAGAAGCGGCACTTATCTGAGCGAACTCCTGTGGGACATAAAGCCCCTGGTTTACTCCGGGCTGGTTCTCGACGTTTCCCAAAAAAAGAGTCCGGGCTTTTTTTATTCCGTAAGCCTGAAATTCGGTTTTCCCATGATGTCGGGCCTTCTTGAAGACCGGGACTGGCTGGCCCTGAACGGCGCGCTTTCCCATTACTCGC
>JAIRRU010000174.1 GCA_031255815.1 Treponema sp.
CAAAAAACTGGCCGATGAAGTGCATAACCGGAACATGAAATTTTTCATGCATTCCTGCGGCTGCGTTCACGATATTGTGGCCGATCTTATTGACGCGGGGGTCGATGTTTTCCAGTTCGACCAGCCTGAACTGAGCGGCTCGCGGGTATGGTCGGAGGAATTCGGGAAAAAAGCGGTTTTTTACTGCCCCGTGGATATTCAGAAGATCATGGCTACCGGGAACGAAGCCCTCATCAAAGAAGGGGCCCTGCACATGGTGAACTGCTTCAAAAAATGCGGCGGCTCCCTCATCGCCATGGATTACGGAAACTGGCAGGATATTAACGTGCTCCCCGAATGGCAGCAGTGGGCCCGGGAGACCATCATTGCCAACGCGGATATAGCGGGCCGATTGGGCTGAAAGGCAGGCCCCCGTCCCGGTCAGCCAATTTCAACCCTCAGCGGTAATAGTCGAAGCGCAGGCTTCCCTGGAGGGAGACGAGCAGAACCACGGCGAAGGGGCGGTTTTTGGTGTCCATGTTGTCCCGGTAATAGGTTCCTTCCCGGCTGCCCAGCACCATGGGAACCGCCAGGGAAACTTCCAGATGGGAAAGGGGCTTGCAGGAGAAGCCCGGCACGAACTGGACGCTGTTTTCGTCCACGCCGTAGAAAACCTGGCTGAAGATCCTGAAATCCCCAAAAAACCGGGGCCGGAAAACTATGTTGAAAGCGCCGTTAAGGCCGCTGATAAGGGGGACTGCCTTGGCCTCCCGCAGATCCGTCTTGGGGCTGAACCAGCTTGCTTCTTCTTCGCCGTTGTAAAAGATCTCCCCGTTCAGGGTAAAGAGATCGCTGAAAAAATCCCGGGCCAGGCCCAGGCTGAACGAAAGGGTCAGGTCGTCCCAGGTTTCGTGGGGGGCGGCGGCAAGCCCCTCGGCATAGGCTTCTATGGCCCAGGGCAGGGTGGTCTTGAGGGAGACGGTGGTCCGGAAGGGCATGGCTTTAAGGAAAAAGGCCCCCAGATCGATATCGGCCCAGGGGAGGGCCAGGTTATACTTGGCCCCGTAGCCCAGCTCGGTGGGGGTGGGGAGGTCTTTTTCCATAAACCCCCTGCGGGTAAGGGTGATCAGCTCTATGCCCCCCACGCCGATGGGCAGGTTCGCCTTAACCACGTAGGCGTCCCCCCCGGCGTGTCCCGCGGGAAGGCGGGAGAGGAGGTTGGCGAAGGGGTAGTTGGGGGAACGCCCCCAGGCGGGGGAAAATTTTCCCGCCCGCACAAAGAGGCGATCCCCGATATTGTAATCAAAGAAAAACTCGCTAACCGCCAGGGTCAGGGCCGGATAGGAAAAGCCGAAACTGTTCCTAACCCGGAAGCTTTCGGAGATTTGGAAATCCAGGATCAGATCCGCGGACATGCCCCCAAGCACGGGGCGGGTAAGCTCTTCCTCCGTTTCGTCCCAGTTCCAGGGCGTCTCAGACCAGCCCGGGGCGAATCCGCCGTAAAACCGGAAGGAACCTTCCAGGGCAAAACCGCTCCGGCGCAGCAGATCCCGCAGAATGTTCCCGGTAAAAGCCTCCCCCTCTTTGCTCCCGCCCTCTTCCGTTCCGGACTTTCCGCCTTCCCCGGCCTCATCCTCCGGTTCCGGCTCGTCAAAGAGGCTGTCGATATCCCGATCCAGGAGATCCTCGTTGGCGGGGTCTCCTCCGGGCCGGGTTTCCTGCGCCGCAAGGCGGCGGGGGCAGGGCAGGAGCAAAACGAACAGCAAGAGCAGGGGGAGTTTTTTCATGTATTCAGGATCGTTCCGAAGCCGTCCGGATTCCGGGATTGGCTCATTTGTTAACCGATTCCAGGAAGGTTTTTGAATACGTGGAATCGGCAACCTTACTGAAAGAGGGCTTGTTAATGTTTATCTGGGTCTGCTCGTTAACGAACTTCCCGTTGATGGTCGCCCCCCTCAGGGCTTCCACAAAAAGCATACGCCTGGGTATAAAACGGTTCCCTATCTGGTAATAGTCCGGAATGGCGCTGGTTCGCAGGAGCTGGCCGGAAAGGCTGTAATCCTCCGTTTTCCGTACCAGGCCGTCCTCGCTTACCCAGATCTTCATCCGCGGGTAGGTCACATCGGTACTTACCGCCTCCAGGCTGAGGAGCCGGCATTTGAAGCGGCCCAGGGTTGCGTCCTCCCCCCCGGTAATTTTGTAGTCCTCCGCCAGGGTCGACCGGGTAAAGTCCGAATTGCGGGCGTTGGTGTTCTGGAAACGCTCGGAACTGGAAGTGGTGTTGAAGCGCCGGCTTTCGGGATCGTAGATCCACAGGGTTTTACCCTGTTTCAGGTAGCCTTCCCCCCGGCTGATGGGCGGCTGGAGGATCACGATTACATAGGTCTCAATGCTGTCCCGGCGGAAAACCCCGGCCACGGTGGTGGAACGGCCCTGGCCGGGCCGATCCTGCACGATGGTGTATTCGGCTGAAAAATCCGTGTCCATGTAACTTGCCAGGCTGTCCACCTTCCTGAGAAGCTCCAGATCCGTAAGGGCCGGAAGGGCCAGGGTTCCGGCAAACAGGGCAAAACAGAAAAAAAGAAAACCGCGCATAATTTTAGGCGAGCCTCCCGCTCAGCATTTCCGGCAGATGATCCCGGGAGGAACGGAAAGCGGGCCCCCAGACAGCGGCAATCAGAACAACGAACACCGCCGCGATGTTTATCAGCATCGTTCCCGGAAGGTACAGGGATCTTAGTTTACCATCTTTCATAAAGATTTCAAAGCTGGGAAACCACGAAAAAGGTATGCAAGTTACAAGCCAGGAGAAGAAGATCGAGAGGGAGAATCCGGCGGCAAGGGAAACCAGCGCCAGGCCCAGGGTCTCCGTTACCAGGACGTAACGCAGGTCAGCGCCGTAAAAACCGATGGCCCGCATGGTTCCCAGCTCGCGGGCGCGCTCCCTAAGAACCAGGCGCCAGGTAACCAGGGCGCTTACAAAAATAATCAGGAGCATCATGGCGTAGAGGGAGTAGGTGATGATCCGCATGGCCTCCAGAAGCTCCGCCACCTCCGAAAGGTAGACCGGGATGGTAAGGACGAAGATCCTGATCCCCGCCCAGGGCCGCTCGCGTTCCAGGGCGAGTTCTTCCCGGTTTCTGACAAGCGGGCCTGCCTCCGCCCTTTTCGAAAGCTCCCGCTGCAAGAGGGCCTGTTTTTTCCCGGCTTCCCCGGGGCGGGGCAGGAAGAAACCGAGGGACGAACATTCGTCATCGCCGAAGAGAAGGAGCCGGTTCAGCGTAACCCGGGAGAGGTACACCTTGTGGTAGCCGAAGATCGTGGAATCGTTCACCAGGCCGTTTACGATAAAGACGCCCGGGGGTGTCTGCCCGCCCCGGGGTGCCGCGTGGAGAACCGGGCGGTGCCCCTGGCGGGCCGCCTGCGGCGGGGCCGC
>JAIRRU010000184.1 GCA_031255815.1 Treponema sp.
CGGAAAGACCGGAAACAACGATAAGCCGGTCCCGGGGAAGCTCCAGATCGATGTTCTTTAAGTTGTGCTCCCGCGCTCCCTTGATGATGAGTTTATCCATGATGAGGGAGATTCTACCGGGAAAAGCTTATCAGTTCCAGATACCAATACGGATGTTATTATAAATGGGCCTGCGGCGGGCGGGCCCTTACCACAGGAACAGTTTCCCCCGGTCTTTTACAAAGCCCGCCGCCACGAATAGCCCCGCCCAGGCCGATTGGCCGGCGCCCTTGCCGTTTATCGTTTCTATGACAAGCTTTTTTTCCGCGTGTACCTTTCTGGTATGGGGAACCTTGATCAGCTCCGCCAGTTCCCCTGCCTGGGGGTCTTCGGGCGGGATAAAGATGCTTAATTCCTTCCCGTTTTTTAAGGACAGCGCCGCCGGATCCGGGCCCCGGTAGTAGATCCGGTTGCTCCTGCTTCGGGCGGGGAGCCGGATTCCGGTCTCCCGGTATCCCGGCGGATCTTCCGGTTCCAGTCCCGCGGGGCTCGCCGGATCGGCGGCGTTCATCCAGAACAGGGCGCGGCAGCGTTCCGCCTCCTCAAGTTCCCCGGCAAGTTCCATGCGCCGCATGGCAGGGAGGAGCCGGCTCCAGGAGAAGGCCGGGTCTTCCCGTTCCAGAAGGGGGCGGCAGAGCAGCCCCCAGCGCCGGAGGAGCAGCCGCACCCTTCCCCGGTCAAGCTCTTCCCGGTAGAGCGGGTCTTCCTCCCTCCCGGCCCCGGGCGGGAAACCCTCGTCCGGATCCAGAGAGTACCAGCGGCCCGGCACCGGCGGCCCGGCCCGCCACTTGTCCCGCAGGGCCCGGGGCAGGCGGGGGTAGGCCCGGGATGAAAAGGGGTTCGCAAAACCCCGGCCGGAGGGAAGATCCGGCCCCTCCTGGCCGGGGGCGGCGGGGAGGCTGAAACCGTTTTCCGTCCCCTGCCTTAAAGGTTCCCAGGTATCGGCGCTCAGCCTCCCCTGCCAGGCGGCTTCCCAGAGCGCCTGTACGCAGGGCCCGGTTTCCAGTCCCGAGGCGTTTTTTATCTCCCAGAAATCCCTGGGGGAGTCGAAGAAAGCCTCCGCCCCCTTTCCGGATCGGGAGAAAAGGGGGGCAAGAGCGCCCCTTCCCGCGCCCCCGGCATCGACCTCCCCCGGAAGAACCAGATCCAGATCCCCGGGCCCGCAGAGGCCCGCCCGTTCCTTCCCCGCCCCGTACCAGACGAGCCGCCCCTCCCGGATCTCCCGATCCAGGGTTTCGGGGGAATAGTCCCGCTGCCGGGCGCTGAACAGTTCTGTCTCCCAGAGCCGGGCCGGCAGGGGAAGCCCCGCGGCCCAGTCCCAGAGGCTCCCTCCCCGGCCGGCCAATCCCTGCCGCAGGGCGAGAAAGGGGGCCAGGAGGGCCGCCGGGCGTTCCCTGATCTGCGGGCGGGCCTTCCGGCGGACCAGCCTGAGAAGCAGATCCAGGTTCTCCCGGTCGCAGAGGAGGGGGCCTTCCGGGGCGCCGCCTTCGGTTGGAACGCCGCCTTTGGCCGGAGCGCCGCCTTTAGCCGGAAGGATCCAGACATCCCGGACTAATTCGCCCTCTCCCGCCGCGCCTCCTCCCGCCTCCTCCCTTCCGGCGTCCTCCTCCTCTCCGAGCCCCCCCTCCGGGCCGAACACTTCCTCTATCCGGGAGAGGGGGAGGGGGCCCTGGTAACGCATCCAGGGGCCCAGGAGGGTCCAGGCGGCGCTGAGCCAGGGCCCCGTCCATTCGGCGTGCAGCACCGAAGGGATGGCGGCCCCCTCCCGCCGCAGGATACGGAGCCGTTTTCCGGCCCCGATCCCGTCCCCGGGCCCAATCCCGGTTCCGGCCCGGAGGCTTTCCCCCAGGGAGGGCGGAAGGGCCGCTATGAGGCTTTCCCACTCGTCCAGGGGGATGGCGATCCTTTCCTTTACCCATTCGGCAAGGGAAGCCTCGTCTTCCGGGGCCCAGCCGGGGATCTCCCGCCGGAGCCGGGCCGCGAAATCCTTTGCCAGGCCGGCGGGGATCTCCGGCCGCAGGGAGGGGTCTCCCAGGGCTTCCGCAATGGCCCGGTCGGAGAGGGAAGCCTTTCCGCCGGGTCCGGGGCGCAGATCCTTCCGCTCGTCGTACTCGTAGAGCAGGGAGTTGGTTTCCTGCCAGACCAGGCCCCGGGCAAAGGGGCTGGGGTTCCCGGTGCGGAAGAAGGGGGTTTCCACGCTCCCGTCGGCCAGAGACCCGATCAGATCCCGGAAGGCTTCCATGTCGAATTCGTCCGCCAGGCAAGTCCGCCAGGCCTCCGCGCTCAGGGGGAAGTCGTCTTCAACGGAAACCGCATCGAAAAGCCGCCTGGAACGCTGCCGCTGGATCCAGAGGGGGAGGCGTTTCCCGAAACCGGAGCGGGGAAGGCAGAGGCTCCGCTCCGCCGCTTCCCGGAAGGCCGCGCCGAAACGGCTCCCCGACTCAAACCTGCGCCGGAACTGCCGTTCCCCGCGGAGGACGCCGTCCTCGAAGCGGTTCAAAGCCTGGAGCGCCTCCCGTATCAACCCTTCCGCGGAGGAGAGGGTTCGGGGGAAGAGGAGCAGGATGCTGTTGTCGTCGCAGAAACAGTCAACCCGGTTCCCCAGGCGGTCTTCCGTTTCCTGGGCCAGGGCCAGGGAAAGGGGGTAGTTCAGGCCCCCGCCCCGGAAGCTGTGAAACAGCACCTGGTAGAATTCCCCTCCTCTTTCCCCCTGATCCAGGATCTCTACGGCGATGCGCCCCCGCCCGCTTAGAGGGCAGCCCCCCTGGGCCCGTTCCTGGGAGCCGAGGAACAGGTTAAGGGCCTCCAGTGCTTCCCCGGTGAATTCGGGAAGATCCTCCGGCAGGAGGGGGCTTGCCCCTTCCCCCTCCGGTTTTGATTCATTCCCGGCCCGCTTGGGGAGGCGCTTATCCAGGATTTCCAGGATCCTTCTGGTAAGGGGAGGGCTGCGGAAGGCCGCCTCGGCCCGCCAGAAGGGGATATAGCCCGAGGGCTTATCCAGGGGAACCGCCTCCACCGCCTCGCTCCCGATGGCGCTTATCCTCCAGGATCGGTTTCCGAAGTCGAAAACATCCCCCAGCCGCCGTTCCCAGACAAATTCCTCGTCCAGTTCGCCGATCTTGGTCTTTCCGTCCGCAAGCCGCAGGGAGTAGAGCCCCCGGCTCGTGATGGCGCCCCCGGAGGAGTAGAGCAGGGTCAGGGTTCCCGGCGCGGCGCTGAGAACGCCGCTTTCCCGATCCCAAAAAAGCCTGACCTTCAGTTCCCGCAGGCGGCCCTGCTTTCCCCATCCCGCCAGCATCCCCAGAACCTTCTCGTAAACGGGCCGGGGCAGCTTGCGGAAGATGTAAAAACCCCGGAGGGTGTTGTAGAGTTCCTCCAGCTTCCATTCGCGGTCTGCGCAGAGGGCCAGGATGAGCTGGGCAAGGATATCCAGCGGGTTTTCTATGGGGCGGGTTTCCTCGATATCCCGTTCCCGGACGCTCCCCGCTATGGCCGCGGCCAGGAGCAGATCCATGCCGTGAAAGGGGAGGAGCAGCCCCCGGCTTTCCTTTCCCACCCCGTGGCCGGAGCGGCCGATCCGCTGGAGGGCGGCGGCCGCCGAATGAACGCCCCCGGCAAGGATCACCTCGTCGGCGCTGCCGATGTCGATTCCCAGTTCCAGGGAAGAGGTCGCCACCACGCAGGGAAGGCTGCCCTCCGCCAGACGCCGTTCCACGGCAAGGCGCAGCTCTTTCGCCAGGCTCCCGTGGTGGGCAAAGGCCGCGGTTTCGCCCGCCTCCTCGTTAAGGGCCTGGCAGAGGGTTTCCGCCCTCCTGCGGGAGCTGGTAAAGACCAGGGTCGTCCGGTTCGCCCTGACCCGCTCAAGGATCCTCCCCGCCATGGTATGATAGTGCCGCCGGTAGTTTTTCCCCTCCTCCCCCTCCTCCGGCGGGGATCCGGCGGGTTCTTCCCCCGCCGGGTACTCAACGCTCAGGCTTATCTTCTTTTCCGAAGGGGGCGCGACAATACGGACGGGCCGTTTCAGGTAACCGCCCTTTTTCCCGCTGCCCGGATCCTCCGGCATAAGGCCCCCGGCAAATTCCGCCGCCGCCTCCGCCGGGCGCAGCGTGGCGGAGAGGATCACCCGCTGGAATTCCCCCGCCTCCAGGGCGAGCCGGTCTATCTGGCAGGAGAGGAAGCTCCCCCGCTTGGTTCCCAGGACGCTGTGTATCTCGTCGGTGATAAGGTAACGGACTGAGGACAGGATCTTCCTTCCCCGGGGGTTGAGGAGGATGATGGCGAGGCTTTCCGGGGTCAGGGCGAGGATGGACGGGGGCTCCCGGTAGAAACGCCGCCGTTCGGCCTGGGCCGTGTCCCCGGAGCGGGTCTCCGCCCTGATCCCCGGCAGCGCTTCCCCCGCGGCGGCGAAGCGGGCCCGTATCCCTTCCAGGGGCCCCGCCAGGTTCCGCCTGATATCCTCGTTCAGGGCCTTGAGGGGCGAAACGTAGAGAACCGAAAGCTCCCCGGCGGGATAGATCCCCCGGGCGAGCCGGGAAAGGGCGGGGAGAAAGGCCGCCAGGGTCTTGCCGCTTCCCGTGGGGGCGACGGCAAGCACATGCTCCCCCTTTTCAATCAGGGGCCAGGCTTCCCCCTGCACCGCCGTGGGTTCCCCCAGGGTTTCGCTAAACCAGAGATTGATCAGGGGATGGAAGGGGAGGGGGATCACGGCTCAGCTATTGAAACAGCGGATCCTGTGGCCTGCCCCCAGCTCCTCCATTTCCGGGTGCCCGGTGAAACAGCGTTCCCCGGCCTCCGCGCAGCGGGGGGCGAAGGGGCAGCCCGCGGGCAGGGAGGAATCGCCGGCCGCCCGGTTCCCCGATCCGGTTGTTCCCGTCCCGCCAGATATTCCGCCCGATGTTCCGGCCGATATTCCGGCCGCGGAGGCCCCGCTTTCCGGGAGGGGGATCCCCGCGCCGCTTACCGAGGAAAAGAGGAGCCTTGTGTAGGGGTGCCGCGCGTTCCGGTAGAGTTCCATCGCCGGGGCTTCTTCCATCAGCTCGCCCCGGTACATCACCCCGATCCGGTCGCAGAAGTAACAGGCTACCCGGAGATCGTGGGCGATAAAGAGGAAGGAGATGCCCCGCTTTTCCCGGATATCCAGCAGCAGGTTGAGGATCTGCCCCTGAATGGAGACATCCAGGGCGCTGACCACTTCGTCGCAGATAAGCAGCTCCGGCTTGAGGAGTAAGCCCCGGGCTATGGAGATCCGCTGCCGCTGGCCGCCTGAGAACTCGGAAGGCCGCCCGTCCAGATTTTCCCGGCTAAGCCCCACTTCCTCAAGGATGTTCCCCGCCTCCCGGCGGGCTTTTTTTTCGCCGGGAAAGCGGGAGGAGTAGCGGTAGCCCGAGACCAGCACCTCATAAACGCTCATCCGGGGGTTGAGGGAACGGGCAGGGTCCTGGAAGATGTACTTTATCTTTTCCCGGTATGTTTTGAGGGCGTTTCCCGAAAGCCCGGCCACATCCCTGCCGTCCCGGTAACGGACAAGGCCGCCGTCCCTTTCGTACATCCGCACCAGAAGCCGGGCGGTGGTGGTTTTGCCGCAGCCCGATTCCCCCACCAGCCCGTAGGACTCGTTCTCCCCGATGGAAAAGGAGATCCCGTTTACCGCGTGCACAAAACGGCCGAAACGGGCGAAAAAACCTGCTTCCAGGTTGAAGCGCTTACTTAGATTTTCTACGCTGATTACGGACATGGAACCCCCAAAGCCCCTCCGCGCTGCCGGCCTAACGGGAACGCCTCCCCTTCAGGGCGCCGGGAAAGGGCGGCGTTTTGCGGCAGGGCCTCCTTTTATTCTACACCGCTCCAGCGTTTCCTTTCAACGCGCCGCGCGTCCGTCCACCCTGATCACATGGTAGGGGAAAGGATACTCCGGGTGATAGACTCCGGGCAGCATGACGCAGTCCCCGCAAGGGCCCTGGACAGTTACGTAAACCTGGATATCCCAATCGGCGCTTACGTAATCCGCCGGAATTTCCGCCTCCCAGGACGGCCCCCGGCTTTTCATCTCCACGGTGCGGAAAAGCCCTTCCGTCTGATCCGTGTGGCGGTAGTGAAGCAGCGGCGCGGCCTCGCGAACCTTGAAGCCCGAGGCCTTTACCCTAATGGCAATAGCCCTGCCGGCTTCGGCGCTTTGGGGGAAAGCGGCCGCGAGCTGGCTGCGTTCCACCGGGAGTCCCGCTTCCCGGTAAGAGCCGGAAAGGGCCGTCCCGGGAGCCGCGCCCCTGGTTTTCAGCAGATCCGCCAGGCTGGCCCGGTCTGCCAGCAGTTCCGGGCTTAGATCCGCCCAGCTGCCCCGCCTGGTAAGGGAACCGCGGGAACCGAAAACAAGATCCGGGTAGTAGTTTTCCCTGCCCTTTCGCGCCAGGGCTTCCCAGTGCGCGATAGCCCTGTCGAAGAGCAGCGCGGCATCGGAAAGACGGCTGTTGTCGCCCGTGATCCGCCACAGAGCCAAAGCCGTTGCCGCCCTGAGTTTTTCCGCGTGGTAGCGGGCAAGATCGCCGAGCAGGGAAAGGTCGGCTTTCATGGCCAGGTACTCGGGGCTTTTCCTGTCTTTCACCAGGCTTTCCGCGCCGGCCATGAGGCTTTCCGCGGTCTCCGCGAGATCCTCCAGCCAGCCGGCGGTCTGGAAAGGCGTATACTTCCCCCGGAATTCCCCCGCGGCCAGATCCTTGGCGTATTCGTCGGCGCCGTAAAAGAGGCCCTGATCGCTGGGTTCGGTAGAACCGTAGCTTACATTGAGGCGGGGCTCTATATTTCTTACTTTGTAGCTGTTGTTTTCCAAAAAGAGGGAATAGCCGGTACTCATTTCTGACCAGTAGGTGTTTGAAGGGTGTACCGGCATGTGGATAGCGGTAATGAGGGGAACGATCTTACTGGCCGCCGCCAGGGCTTTTTCCAGGCTTTCCCCGGCCTCGCCGAAACGGGCGGCGAACTCGTCCTGCCAGACCGAAGGGTCTGTGCCGGGGTTGTAACCCAGGCGGCCGTAGACGGTGTACCACATCCAGTAACGCTCATCCTCCCAGTCCCCGTAACGCAGTTCTTCTTTCGCGAAAGTATGCCAGGCTTCCTTGTGCCAGGGCTCGTGGTTGTACTTGAGCGCCAGGGGCGTGTTGATCTGAAAACCCGCGGAACCCGAAAGACCGCAGGCCAGGGAGAAACGCCTGGCGTAATCCGCGTCGCCCCAAATAAAGAGGTTGGTGGAACCGTAGTTCCACAAGCGGAAGATTATATCGTAATACCGGGGCTTCCTGAGCATGTCCGCGTAGGAATAGCGGCGGGAAAAGTTGAAGTCGTCCAGCCTTTCCAGCTCTTCCGTGCGCATCACCGAAAGGTGGTAAGGCAGGGCCGCGTGTTCGCACCAGAACTTGGTAGCCACTTCCACCGGAAGGCCCAGGGAGAAGGCGTGATCCACCATGCCGTCGGTCATGCCCTTGGCCCTGAGATCCAGCGTGATGCTGCGGCCCGTCTCCGCCGCGGCGTCGGCCACCGCGTCGGCGCAGCGGTTCCAGAAATCTTCCGCCGAAATCTGGGTTCCCACGCCCGATTCGTGGTTTACCCGGAATTGTATTACGTCAATTTCGGGCACCGCGGCGATGAGGGCTTTAAGCCCCTTGTAGCAGAATTCCCCCAGGCCCGCCACGTCTTCCGGAAGGCCCATGACGGTTTGTTCATCCTTGTTTTTCGAGGGCCGCTGGGACCAGGAGGCGAATACGAACTGCATCCCGTACCTATGGCAGAGGCTGCCGATAAGGCGCAGCGCCGCAAGGTTTTCCGCCCTCATCCCGGTATCGAAATTTTTGACGTACACATCCGGGTAGTCCGGCATTTCCATAAAATAGGGATAAGGCGGCGCCATCCAGGGCGTGTCAAATCCGATGATAAGGCAAAAACGGTTGAACCGGGCCCGGGCCATGCGGCTTAAAAGGTAATGCCAGAATTTTTCAGAAAAGAACCACTCGTTGTCCAGATGCCCCAAAAGGTAACGGTCTACACAGCGCACCCTGTTTTGAGGCGATTCGATAAGATCCTCAGCGTTACTGAGGGCGCCGATCCCCCGGCGCTCCGTGCGGCGGGCCAGTTCCAGAAGGTTGTACATAAGGCCCGCGCTGTCGGTCCCGCTGATGAGCAGGGCCTTTCCCCCGCCCGGGAGACAGCAGTTTTTGAGGATCACGCTTTCGGGATCGAGCCGCCAGTCAAGGCCGGCGTTTGAAAGCAGCAGCTGCACGCGGCGGTTTCCGGCCGTACCGATAAGCAGCACGGGGATTCCGCCGGGAAGCCCCTTCCAGTGGTTTACCTTTGTAAGCCTGATACCGCGATTCTCCAAGGCGCCGTAAAATTCGTCAAGGCCGAACCGGGCGCAGCCGGACACGTCAAGTTCAATAACAAACACATCAGTAGAACTACATTCCATAAAGTTTACACCTCTGTATAGATTGGCCGCCTCCGGCGAATGCCGTAATGGCTGAAACCGCCAGCCATGCCGTAACGAAAGCTTTTTTCAACATGTTTCCCCCTTCAGATTTGAGTCTGTTTCAAGACTAGTAGGCTGTATAGGCTAAAAGCAATGATACATGAATTCAAGAAATTTACCACGAAGGCGAAGAAGGCGCGCAAAGGGCGGGGCAGGGAGCGCTTATTCATTCCTTTGTGTTCCTTCGTGCGCCTTCGTGGTTAAAATATTCTTCTTTCATCTTCAAGTTTTTTATCCGCCTTTTGAATAGCGACCGGATACTAGCTTGTTCAAGAACCCGTGGTTCTCGAACAAGTCCCGCAAAATGTTCCGCATTTTGCCGCTTTTAAGCGGCTGTTGTTTGGAAACCAAAGTTTCAAACAAGCCAATTCTAAAAATTGGCATTGAATATCAATAATTGCCTAATCCTATACCGGAAATTTAAGTTTGTCAATCGGCGCGCAGGGGCTTGGGCGGTTTTGCGTTTAACAACGGATACCGCGAAGCGCCCGGACGGGCCTGCTGCACTCCGGTTCGCGGGGGAGCTTCAGGGCGAGGTATGTTGATTCCTTCGTGTTCCTTTGTGCGCCTTCGTGGTAAAATATTCTTCTTTCATCTTCAAGATTTTTATCCGCCTTTTGAATAGAGACATGATACTAGTACCTTGTAAACTCTAATTTGCAGGATATGGAATGAAGAATTGGTAACCACGAAGGCGCACAAAGGCGAAGAAGGAAGGAAAAAAGAAGGGAGAAACATAGTATTCTATCTCTTTTTCGCCTTATTCAACTTCGCGGTTGTTTCTTTATAAATGTGTCTTTAGTCTTTACAAAGTACTAGTGCTTTGCTCAGTCTGAAAGCATGGAAAAAGGGATAGCCACGAACCACACGAACCTCACGAACTTTTGCATCGGCAGCCTTGGCTTTAGCCGGGATTTCCGCTGTTCGGGAAGTTCTGGTGTAAGGTTTGTGCGGTTCGTGCCCGTCGCGGTTCAATTTTTTGGCAGCCCGGCAAAGCCGGCGGGCTTATCAGACATTTTAGCCTAAGCAAGGTGCCAGATTTGTTCAAGAACCCGGTTGGTTCTCGAACAAGCCGGGTGAAGGCTCAGGCATCGAAGCGGTGGTTCGCGGGCTTCGTGTGAAAACAGGCGCCTGATACCGGGCAAACCCCGCAAATCGAAGCGCGGCGGGCCCCCGGGCGCTTCGCGGTAAATGTTAAATTGCCCAACCTGAAAACATTGATCTTTCCGGTCAAATAGCTGATATTATAATAGACTAGTTCAAGAGCCCGGCTGGTTCCCGGACAAGTCCCGCAAAACGCTCCGCATTTTGCTGTTTTTAAGCGGTTGTTGTTAAAAAACTGAAGTTTTTTAACAACTCTAATAAGCGATTCGATTAATACGGAGGCAGCGATGGACACCCTAAAGGCGGAAATTTTGAAGGACGCCGCCGCGAAAACTACGCGGATAAGGATCGAAACCCCTTCATCGTGGCAGCTTTACGCGGGAGATTCAGTTGACGCGATAGATCTTTCCAAACCCGCGGCAAAAGGCGGAGCGGGGGGTATTTTTGTTGTTAACGCGCCGTTTTTCCCGCACCAATACTTTCAGCTTGCAGGCTCCGGGGGCGGCATGGTTCTTGCCGAGCGCCATCTGCCGATGGAGGGCGGGTACAATTTTCGGGATCTGGGCGGGTACCCTGCCGAAAGAGCTTTCGTAAAATGGGGCAGGGTCTTTCGCACCGATGATATGATGAACCTTACGCAACAGGATCTCGATTACCTCGCTTCTATCCCCTTGCGCACCGTGGTTGATTTCCGCTCCGGTGATGAGGTGGCGGGCGGCCCCGACAAAGTTCCCTCATCGGTGATCAATCATGTGTCCCTGCCTGTGGTTCCCGGGAATCTCTCCGAAACCAGCGTCTCCGATTTCGATCCCGAGCTCCATATTACAGACATATATCGCAGTTTTTGTACCGACAAGGGGATCGTCGCCCAATACCGCAAATTCTTTGCCCTTATGCAGGACGAAGCAAATCTGCCGCTCAGTTTTCATTGTTCCGCGGGTAAGGATCGCACCGGTATGGCGGCGGCGCTTTTCCTCTCCTCGCTCGGCGTAAGCGAAAAAATCATCATGCGGGATTACCTGCTGTCGAACAAATGTTTGGAGAACAAATACGCCTCGCTGATTGAAGAACAACCCTATCTCAAAGCCATGTTTATTGTCGAAGCAGGTTATTTGCGCATCGCGCTCGACCAAATAAAGGCGGACTACGGATCGGTAGAAAAATATCTTTCAAACACCTTGAACGTTGATATTGACAAAATGAGAAGCATATACCTGGTCAACCGCGCTTAGTAAACGCGATCACTGACCCCGGCAGGGGCCTTGCAGGGACGGCCCCGCAGCCCTCAGCATCCTGTTGCAATAGAGTTGCTAAAAAACTTCAATTTTTAAACAACTCCAATCTCGCAATCCGGGGAATTTCCAATAATCCGGGCGGAAAGAACGCCTCCTCTTTTCCCGGCGGCCTGCATAAAGATCTAAAACTTTCTTTCATCACGGCCAATCCCCCGTTTGATCTTAAAAAACCGGCGCGGCGCGAACCGGCCGGGCGCCGGCCCGCGCCGGGCGGGTTACGGCACACCGCCCGCCGGCAACGCCAATTAGGTCTGGATACTCCGGCCCGGTTGCTGCGGAAACTCCCTTTCAAATGAAACAAGCTCCCGGAGAGAGTTGCCAATTCTTTGCAGCATAAAGAGTTAGGCAACGGCAATTTTCTCCGGGGCTAAGAGGCTGTTCTAAAAGCTGAAGTTTTGGAACAGCCTCAGATCCCTGTAACGTTAAATTGCTGAATTTTTTCCGTTTTCTCTCTTGCGTGAAATCCCATTCTTTGGTATTATCTATTTTCATGCGGTTTCATAAGGCCGGTTCTGAACACGGTTTTCCTGCCCGGACAAATTATGGGAGACACCAGGCTTGTTCAAGAACCCGGTTGGTTCCCGAACAAGCCCTGTAAGACGCTCCGCATTTTGCTGTTTTTAAGCGGTTGTTGTTCAGGAACTGAAGTTTTTAAACAACTCTGCTATGTAAAAGCCGGCGGGAGTGAAATGCAAAAACGAAACTTCTTTAGGAGGAAGATATGAAAATAGGGAAGAAGATTATTCTGGTTGTTGCTGTTCTCAACTTTATTGGTATTGCCGTCCTGGCGCTCATTGTCATGAATCGGATCACCGCCGAGTTTACGCGGGTTCTGGATGAAAGCACGGCCAACCTGGCCGAACGGTACAGCCGGGAAATTCAAGTAGACATGGAAGTGTACTTGGACACTGTCCGGGCCCTTGGGCAGGTGATGGAAGAATACGAAAACATGACCCTCAGCAGGCGGCGCCCTCTCCTGGATATCTTTCTGCGGGGCGTAGCCGAAAGGAACCCTACCATCATCGGTGTATGGAGCTGCTGGGAGCCGGACGCCCTGGACGGCATGGACAGCGAATATGCGAATACTTCGGGGAGCGACAGCACCGGGCGCTTTGTTTCCTATTGGTATTGGGCGGACGGCAAGGTGGAGGTGGAACCTCTGACCGGGTACGACCAGGAAGATTACTACCTGGTCTCCCTCAGAAGCGGAGAGGAAGCGGTTATAGAACCATACCTTTACACGGCGGGCGGAAAGGAGATATTGATGGTCAGCCTTACGGTTCCTATAAAAAACAAGGGGAAGCCGGTGGGGGTAATAGGCGTCGACCTGGATCTGTCAGTAATCCAGAATATCGTGAGCAATATCAAGCCCTTTGGCGACGGGGTAGCCGCCGCTTTCTCCAACAAGGGGATCATAGTCGGCCACTTCGACCCTTCCCGTGTAGGAAAGCAGATGCGGGAGACCGAATATGACATGGCCGGCGACCTGCTCCCCGATTTCGCCAACGCGGTTGAGCAGGGCAAGCCTTATTATCTTGTGTCCCGCCAGCCCGGTTTTAACAACGATATACATATCGCAACCACCCCCATTACGATTGGAAAAGCAAGGGCCAAATGGACAATAGCCATGGGCCTTACAGAAAAAACCATCATGGCTCCTGTTATGTCGCTTATGACCGTCACCATTGTTGTTGGCTTGGCGGTTATTCTGGTGATCTGTCTGGGCGCTCTCTTCATAGCCAGCACCATCAGTAAACCTATCGTTTACACCATGAATATGCTCAAGGATATTTCCGAAGGCGAAGGGGATCTGACCCGCAGCCTTACGGTCAATACCAAAGACGAGATGCAGGAGCTTGCCCGCTATTTTAACCTCACCCTGGAAAAAATCAGAAACCTCGTGATAATCATCAAACAGAGGGCGATATCCCTCTTTGACATAGGCAACGAGCTTTCAAGCAATATGACGGAGACCGCCGCCGCCATCAACGAAATTACCGCCAATATTCAGAGCATTAAGGGCCGGGTGTTGAACCAGAGCGCGAGCGTTACCGAGACCAACGCCACCATGGAACAGGTAACGGTTAATATCGAAAAACTATCCGGCCATGTAAACCGCCAAAGCGACAGTGTTACTCAGTCTTCCTCGGCCATTGAGGAGATGCTTGCCAATATCCAGTCCGTTACCCAGACCCTGGT
>JAIRRU010000210.1 GCA_031255815.1 Treponema sp.
CCGCAGCTTCCCCCCCTCTTTGTAAACGTTAAGCCACTTCTGGCGGCCCCCGCCGTCCAGGGCGGCGGCATACAAGCCGGGGCCCCCCTTCATGTAGTAGGCAAAGAACTGCATGGAGGCGCCGGAAAAGGACTCCGGATAGGGCATGAAGCGCAGCCCGCCGCCTTCCTCAAAGTTTTCCAGGGGCTCGTCGATCTCTATCCCCGTGGCCCAGGGGTGAATCAGCTGGTGAAGCCCCTCCCCGAAGCGGGAAACCCCGTCTATCAGGGGATACTCCAGGGAATAGACGATCCCCTCCCCCCGGTTCTCCAGGGAGGAACGGAAGGAGAGGCCCCGGTCCCCAAGGCGCAGATCCGCCCTGAGGCGGAGATCCCCCGGGAGGGTCCAGGAGAAGAGGGCCCTCCCCTCCCCGGCCCCTGAACAGGAAAAGGCGTCGAAGCCGGAGCAGAATTCCCGGCCCCCTTCCCCCCCCTGGGGGCCCCGTTCAAGGATGAAGGGAAGATTCAGGGAGCTTTCAAGGTACAGGACAGGGCCCCCGGCGGAAGGCCCGGAAAAGGACCGGAGGGCGCCGGAAGCGCCGTCAAAGACCGCCCTAAACTTTCCATTGTTCAATTCCACCCCGCGGCCCCCCCCGGCTTTCCCGCCGGAACAGTGACATAATGGGGCGGGCGGTTTCAAAGCGTCAAGAAAAAAATGAAGATCCGGGGAAATTCTGTTTTATCATAACAATGTATCATGACAGACAGGCCCGGGCGGGAGCCGGGGCTATATCTTCCGCTGGACCGGGAGGGGGTAGGCGCCGTTCTCCCGTTTGGCCGCGAGAATCTTGCAGAGTTCCGCCCCGAGGGTGAAGAAAGAGGGGGCCACCCTTTTTACCGGCCTTAGGCCGCTGTAATGAAAGAGATCCTCCTCGCAGTCGTAAACCAGGAAATTGTCGTTCCTTACCTTGATTCCGTGCTGGATAAATTTCGCCGCCACAATGTAATTTGCGGAAAAGTCGGCGGAAAAGACCGCGCAGCGGGAGTCGAAGTTATTGAAAAAGGAATCCAGGGCGTTCATGGCCCCGAACTCGGAGAGGCAGACATACCTTATGCCGCCGGAAAAATCCTTTACCGCGTCGTACAAGCCCTCAAAGCGGCGGTTTTTCCGCTGGGGGTAGTAGCCGGCCGCCAGAATCCTGCGGTAGCCATTGTCCAGGAAAATCCGCCCCGCCTCCCTGGAATGACGGTAGTTGTCGGTCTGCACCACCGGCAGGCCGGGAAGCCCGTCGGGGATAATGTCCGCCGCTATGTCCATCCCCTCCCTCATAACATGGTAAAAGGGAAGGGCGGAGTTGCTAAAGTAAAGGGCGATAACCCCGTTGGCGTTCAGGGAAAGCAGGTACTCCCCGAAACCCAGGGAACTGGCGTCGATGCCGGGGAGCCCCTCAAAATTAACGGCCATGCCCCGTTCTTCCGCGGTTTCCCGGATTCCCTTCAGAAAGGCCTGGTTAAAACGGGTGTCCTCCCGGGCCGATACCACCGCTATCCGGTAGGGCTCCGTATTCCCCGCCGGCGGGGCTTCGACGGTGATTCCGGCCTTCCGCCTGACCGAAAGCCGGCCCTCCTCCTCCAGCCTTTTCACCGCCCGCTGGGCGGTCTGGAGGCTCACCTGAAATTTTTCCGCGATTTTCCTTAGGGAAAGGTACTTATCCCCCCCGGTGTAGCGGCCCTCCAGATCCCGTCTCAGCGCCCGCAGGAGATTATCGAAAACTTGCCTGGGCATGGATAAGGTTTAATCAAATTCCCGGCCTTCCGCAACCGCCGTTTTCCGGCCCCATTGCCCAAGGGGCGATCTTTTGGGACAATAGGCCTGTTCAGAAACCCCGGTTTCTGAACAACTACCGCTGAAAAACGGCAAAAACGCGGATTCTGTTAAGAAATTCGTGTTTTTGGGGGGCTTGGCGGCTAAAGTCCAAGGGGTTTAGCCCGGCGGCAGCCAGCCGGGTTGTTACAAGCCCGGTATACCAGGGAGAAGCCATGAACACCGACCCCCGCAGCCCGCCCCGCCCTTTCCGGAGAGATCCTGTCCGGGGCCCGGCGTCCCGGGAGGGGGCTTCCCCCGGGGGATCGGGGAAAGCCGGGGCGGCGGGCCGGGGGATTGCCCAAGACGGGGCCCCCGGGTATAATGTGAAAAGTACATTTTGTACCTCAAGGTGAAAAGTTATTCAAGCCATGAGTTCGCAGGATACCGTTGGAGGGCTCGTTCAGAAAGCCTACGACAGACTGAATGCCGCTGACCCGCAGGGGGCCATGGAGGCCCTGGAGGAAGCCCTGGGAATAGACTTTGACCATCCGGAGGTTAAGTACAGCCTAAAATGCCTTACCTGGTGGCTTGAGCATATTAAGAGGGCCGGGGATTTTAGGGAGCCCTTTGACAAGGGGGCTTTTATACTTTCCCAATGGAAACCCTATTACAGTTTCCTGGACCGTTTTGACGGGCATTTTAAGGTCTGCCAGTTCGCGATCCGCCGCTATGTTTTTTCCGCGGCCCTTCAGTATTTTTCCGGCGCCCTGGGGGACGGGGTGAACGAGTATGATCCGGACCTGCTCCTCCTGGCCGGGCGCTGTTACAAGGGGATCGGGAACTACGCGGAATCGCTGAAGTACCTGGAACAGGCGGTCCGCTTTAAGCGGGAGGACGCGGAGACCCTGGCGGAGCTGGCCGACCTGAACGCCCTGGTGGCGGAAAACCGGGCCGCCAAGGCCCTGTTCCGGGAGGCCTTTTTTACGGACCCCCAGAAAATCGACCTGCGGTCCATGGAATCGGAACTGATCATCCGCCTGCGGGACCGGGTAGAGGAGATGGGCTACGGCGGGGCCGAACTGGCGGAGTGGATACCCGTGTTCGGCAGCCTCTTCGGGGTGTTTTCCGTCAAGCGGGAACTGAAGCAATCGGAGGTAAGCAGGCTGAAGCAGTCGATCTTCGCGCTGGAAAATGAGATAAGCCATTCCGGCAGGGATCAGGGCCCGCTGCTGAAACCCAGGCTGATCAACCGCTATTTCTGGCTGATCGACCATTACGAGAACACCAGGGAAGATCCCGAGGCGATGGAAGATACGATGAGAAAGATAAAGATACTGGATGAATCGATATACCAGTGGTACACACGGTAAGCCGTAAGGGGCGAAGGGGTTTGAAATGTCCGATACCGAAGTAATGGAATTGCCGGCTCTGTTGAAGAACGTACAGGAAATGCTGAACGAGGAAAAGTGGACCAGGGCCACCCTGGGCAACTATTCCGCCGCCCAGTTCAAGGAACTTGACGTGATTCTTAAGGAATGTCAGGAAGCCCGCCTCTACGAGGGCCTTAAGTCCCTGTGCGACGAACACCTTGTCCATACCAAGAACAGCATCATCGCGCTGTATATCTCCGGGATGATCGCCCTTTCCCGGCAGGTTATCGACGATTCCGCCATCGTCAACCTGGTCAATATTTTTGTGGACAACCACAAGTGGGCCATCGTTAAGTACCTTTGCGAAGGCATCCTGGACTACGGGGAGTCTAAATTCGCCCTCCGCACCCTGGGGGAATGTTACCGGAACGAGGGCGACGAAGAGGGGATCTACGAGGTCTGGGAGCGGCTGGTCAAGGTTGACATTGAGGAAGCGGAACTCGCCAAGGCCCTGGCGGAGCATTACGAAAAACTTGGGGACATCGACAGCTCCATTGATTATTACAAGAAGGCCCTGCACAGGTACATCACCAAGGGGGTCTACAAGGAAGTCAAGGATATCTGGGAGAAGCTGCTGGACTATACCGGCGGGGACGTGGACTTCTTCCTGAACGTGCAAAAGCGGATCGCCAAGAGCATCGACAAGGACAAGGCGGCGGTCCTGCTTAAGGAAGTATACGAAATCTGCAGGAAGCGGGGCGACACCGCCACTTCCATAGCGATCCTGAAGATCGTCCTGGAATACGACGACCGGGACAGCCAGGCCCGCAGGGAAATTACCGAGTGCTACCGGGAAAAATACGCCGGCCACAGCCAGCTTGAGGATTATATCCGGATCTCCAGCCTGGCCCAGGGGCCCCGGAATGTCCGGGAGGCGATCATCGACTTTGAGAAGCATATCGCCTTTGACAAGGGTAATTTCGTGTACCACAGGACCTGGGGGGTCGGCCGGATCGCCGGCGTGGAGGGGGACGACATCGTCATCGACTTCGCGAAAAAGCGGGGCCACTCCATGTCCCTGAAGATGGCGGTAAACGCCCTCCAGACCCTGTCGAAAAACCATATCTGGGTCCTCAAGGCGGTCTGGAAAAAGGAAAAACTGCACGACAAGGTGAAAAACGACCTCCCCTGGGCCCTGAAAACCGTGATCCGCAGTTTCGGCAATTCCTGCGACATCAAACGGATCAAGGCGGAGCTTGTGCCCCAGGTCCTCAGCGCCGGGGAATGGACCAGCTGGAGTTCCAAGGCCCGGGAAATTCTAAAATCGGACCCGAATTTCGGGGTAAGCCCGGACGACATCGATCTTTTCACCGTCCGGGACCGCCCCATCAGCCTGGAAGAAAAACTTTACAACGAGTTCAAGGCGGAAAAGGGTTTCTTTGACCGGGCCGCCACGATACGGGAATTCGTATCCCGCCGGGATGCCGAACCCGACTCCGAATATTTTACCGAGATGTTTTCCTACTTTACCGGCTACCTTAAATCCTACAACCAGGTGACCGAGCAGGTGGCGGCCTCCTTTCTCCTGGTAAAGGATCTGGCCGCCGCGTACCCCCACCTGGGCGCGGGGCTTTCCCTGGATTTTAGCCAGCTCTTCCAGGCCGTCGAAGACGTGCCGGCCCTTTTCCTTAACCTGAAGGACGCGAAGCTGAAAGAAGAATTTCTCCGCCATATAAAGCTCTTTATCCCCAACTGGGCGGATATTTACGTCGATCTC
This sequence comes from Treponema sp., assembly GCA_031255815.1. The sequence goes on from JAIRRU010000210.1 coordinate 4,933, forward strand.
TTCCCCTACGCCCTTTCAAACAGCATCATCCAGCATCTTAAGTCCGCGGGCTTCGGCGATAAACTGGCCGCCATGACGGCCAACAGTTTCGAAAATTTCCGCGACTACCGGGACGCGGTGGTCTGGCTTTTCAAGAACTGCGGCAACGAGGAATGGTACCAGAAAGCGGGGGTCCCCTACGAGAAACAGCTTATCACCCTTATACATATCCTGGACAAGAGCTACCGGGAGATTGAAAACCACCGGGATACCACGGAGAACCGCAAGATAAACAAGCAGGTCTACAATATTCTTTTCACCGACGGAACCCTGGACCAGTTTATCACCGGGGCGGACGGCTACACGATTCTGCGGATCTACACCTTTATTAACGATGTTAAGGACCTGGACCCGGCGGACAAAATTAAGCTGCGGAACAAGATCCTTGAAAAATTTCCCGACTTCAAATTCCTGGGAGAAGAAGAAAAGCACTCCGCCGTCCTTGGCCTTATCGTCACCCTGGGGAAATACGAGGAAAAGCAGAGGCAGCACGCGAAGCTTATCGCGGAAGACATTCCCGCCAATTCCAAGGAAATTGAATTTGCCAAGTCCCTGGGGGACCTGCGGGAAAACGCCGAGTACAAGGCGGCCCTGGAGAAGCAGTCCATATTGAACGCCACCCTGACGAAGCTAAGCGACGAAATTGAGCGGGCCCAGCTTTTTGATCCCTCCACGGTCAGCACGTCCCGGGCGGGTTTTGGCACCAAGATTACCTTGAAGAACCGGTCCAGCGGCAAGCAGGAGGAATACACCCTGCTGGGGCCCTGGGAATCCGATCCGGACAACAACATTATTTCCTACCTGTCCCCCTTTGGGGCGGCGTTGTTTAACAGGACTGTGGGGGAACAGTTTGACTTTTCGATAAACGGCGAAAAAAACTCCTATGTGGTGGAAAGCATCGGCGCGGCGCTTTAGTATGAGGTGATCTATCGTGCGGATTAAACGGGGGCTGGCGGCGGTTATCGCGGGACTGGCCCTTTTTGGAAAATTAAACAGCTTTGGGCAGCAGCGGGGGCCCATAGATCTGATCCTGCTCCTGGATACCTCCGCGTCCATGAGCGCCTATTACCAGGAAGTTAACGGATACCTTACAGGCTCCTTCCTCCGGGACAACCTCCGCCTGGGGGACACCTTTCACCTTGTCGCGTTTTCCGGCAGGCCCCGGATGGAGATCGCCCGCAGGATCGAAGGCCGGGGGGACCTGGAAACCATCATCGGCCGCATGCTGCTGATGTACCCCCTGGAGTCACCCCCGGATATTCCCGCCGCCCTTTCCTTCGCGGAAAACTACAGCCTGGGCCTGGGTTCCCCCCGGCAGAAGAAGATCGTCTTCCTTAGCCTTGGAAACGGCCTTGACGCCGGGGCCCTTGAAGGGCTTGCCGCCGAAACCCGGGCCCGCCTGGCCGGGCGGAACGCCGGCTTTGAGTACCTGAACCCCCGGAATCTGCCTGAACCGGAACCCCCCCGGCAGCCCGTTGCGCCACAGCCAGCAACGCCCACGCCGCAAACACCACAGCGCCCGGCAACGCCGCCAGCGCAAGAAGCGCCGCAACGCCCGGCAACGCCGCCAGCACAGCCAGCAACGCAAGCGCCCTCCGCGCCACAGGCCCCCGCGCCACAAGCGCCCCGGGCTCCGCAACAGCCAGCAACGCCCGCACAGCCAGCACCACAGCACCCGGCAACACCGCCATCGCAAGAAGCGCCGCAACGCCCGGCAACACCACCGGCACAGCCAGCAACACCAACGCCCTCCGCGCCACAGGCCCCCGTGCCGCAAGCGCCCCGGGCTCCGCAACAGCCGGCAACGCCCGCGCCGCAAACATCACAACGGCCAGCAAC
>JAIRRU010000214.1 GCA_031255815.1 Treponema sp.
GGGAAGCCCCGATTCCCAGGAGCGGAACAGGTACAGCATTGTACAGGTGGTGGACCGGAAACTTGAGGAAATGGCCGCCCGGCTTCTTTCGGATCAGCTTTCCCAGCTTGAACTGCTGGCCCGGCTTGAGGAAATCAACGGCCTTCTGGTAGATTTACTGCAATGAGTAACGTTGACGAAAATTACGAGAATATAGACGAGGATATCTCTTCCCTGGAAGACAACCCCCTGGAGCAGGAAATTGAATATACCGGCATCGCCGTGGAAACCGGCGGAGGCCCCGAACTCATCGCCCCGGATATGCCAATCTACCGGCTCAGGCTGCTTTACTCCAACGAAACCTTCCTGGCGGTGTACAAGGGGGATCCTTTAAGCCCCCTCTCCATGGTGCTTGTTCCCACCCGCTACGGCATGGATCTTGCCCAGGTAATCGGGCCGGTCAGGCGGGATCACAGTTTCCAGCTTGCGGATATCGCCTGGATAGAACGGCCTGCGGACAGGGAAGATTTGGAGCGTTCCGCCCGCAATCGGGAACAGGAGAAGGAAACTTTCCGGATCTGCAAGGAAAAAATCGCCTCCCACAGGCTGGATATGAAGCTGGTATCGGTTCACCACCTCCTGGAGGACCCCAAGATACTGTTCTTTTTTACCGCGGAAAGCCGGGTGGATTTTCGGGAACTGGTGAAAGATCTGGTGACCGTTTTCAAAACCCGGGTGGAACTGCGGCAGATAGGGGTGCGGGACGAGGCCCGGGTAGCGGGCGGCCTGGGGGTCTGTGGCCGCTGTTACTGCTGCCACGCGGTTTCCGACAGGCTCAAGCCCGTTTCCATCAAGATGGCCAAGGATCAGAACCTCTCCCTCAACTCGATGAAGATCTCCGGCCCCTGCGGCCGGCTTCTCTGCTGCCTTGCCTATGAGCATAATTTCTACAACGAGCAGCGCCGCCTCCTCCCTCCGGAAGGGGCCCGGATAAGTTACGAGAACAGCCCCTGGAAGGTGGCGGAGATAAATGTGGTGCTTGGCCGCGTCAAAATCTCCGCGGAAGACGGCAGAACCCTCAGCTTCCCGGCCTCGGCCTTTGAGAAGATCGACAACCGCTGGAGATTCGTCGGCCTTCCCCCGGAAGCGAAGGGAAAAACGGAAAAGTCTTAGGATACTATACGGCGGGAGCTTACCAGGCGGAAAAAGTCGTCAATGTTCCTGACCACGATTCGATCGGGAAAAATCTCAATCCGCCGCTGGGAGGCGAAGCGGTCCAGAATTTCCCGGGCTTTTGCCGGGGACATTCCCGCCCAGCCGGCCACATCTTCCACAGCAATGTTAAATTCCCTTCTTCCCGTGCCTTTGTCGGTATTGACCGTGATCTCATCCAGCATCAAAAACACATCGGCGATCTGTGCCTGGGGATCACTGAGGGAGAGGATCATGAACCGCCGCTTGGCGCTGTAGATCCGGGTAGCAAAGGTGCGGAGCAGGCTAAGGATGATATGGGGTTTTGCCTGCAGCAGGACTTCGAAGGTTTGACTGGTAAACTCAAGCGCCTCGACCTTTTCCATGGCCACGGCGGTTGCGGTCCGGCGGGCGTTTTCCAGGAACGCCGTCTCGCCGAAGATGTCCGGCGCTTCAAGAAGATCTACCAATGTTTCTTCGTCTCCGGTTATTTTTACCAGTTGCACACGGCCTGAGCGGATAAGGTAAAACGAATCGCCCGGCTCGAATTCGGCAAAGATCAGCTCGTCCTTCTGAAAAGTCCGGGAAAAACGCGCAAAAGGTTCCCAATCTTCCGCCATCCTACACCCCCAGTCCTCTAAGCGCCTGTCTCGCCTTTATCATGACGGCCTCGTCACCGGCGGGCAGGGAAAGGGTCTTCCGGTAAAAGAGGGCCGCGTTTTTTTTGTCGCCGCTTTTCTCGTAAGCCTGGCCCATAACATAGCATATACCGCATAGGTTTGAATGCTGGGGATACTGGCTAAGCATATTTGTATAATATTCAATGCAGTGCTTGAATTTGCCCAGGAAAAAAAGACAACGGCCCATTTCGTAGGCGCTTTTGACCGCGTAAGCAGGATTGTCCGGAGATTCTACGATCTTTTTAAAGGCAATATAGGCCTGCTCGTACTTCTCCTGGGACAAAAGACTTAGCGCCTCGTAGTATTCCTTTACCCCCTCACCCGGCAAAACCGGAGGCTTGGCGGCCGGGACGGGAACCTCGCCGGCAGGATCGCGGCCGTCTTTGTCAGTCAGGGCTTTTTCCAGGATCCTGAGATTTTCCATAGCCGCATCGGCGTATTTGCCCGCGGGGTAGTAGGTCAGGTAACGGTTGAACACATACCGCGCCTGGGAATAATGCTTGCCCCCGAGGTAATATTCGCCTACCCGGAACAGCCCCGCGTCAGGCCGGGTATCGTCCCCGCCTGTCAGTTCGGCCAACTGCCGGTGGATAAGCTGCAGTTGGTGCGAAAAGACCTTGAGCATCTTCATTACGATCTGGGTATTCGTCATGGCGAATTGTTCGAATTCGGGAATAGTGAAAACGATGACCGCCGTGTCATCCACAGCGAAGGCGGTTTCTTCCCGGATATAGCGGCCCAGGGCGGACTTAACCCCGAAAAATTCCCCGGCCGCCAGCGGAGTGGACACATG
>JAIRRU010000083.1 GCA_031255815.1 Treponema sp.
CAGGACATGGTACACGCCGAACTGGCCAACCAGCTTGCCATTGACGGGATGTTCTACGGCCGGGGCTGGACGAACGAGTACCGGAACAAGGGGCTCGTGCTCTGGGAAAACTGGGCGGAGCTGCGTTTTCCCATTGTGCCCGGTGTGCTGGCTTGGGATTTCTTCCTTGACGCCGCCGCGGTAAAGACGACGCCCGAGGTTTTTTTCAAGGAGTTCTCCATGGACGATATGCGTTACAGCTTGGGCGGGGGGATACGTTTTACCATCCCCCAGTTCCCCTTCCGCCTCGGTTTCGCCAAACGTTTCCGCACGATAAACGGGGCGCTGAACTGGGAGGACGGGGGTATAGGCGGGCTTGACTTTGTCCTGTCCTTTGCCCTTTCCTCATATTAAGGGGAATAAGGGGAAACCATGAAAAAACTAGCGGTATGCGCGATCTTCCTGTGTTCCGTGTTTGTCCCTCTGCTTCCGGCCCAGCAGCTTACCCGCTTTGCCGTGGTGGATCTGCCCCGGGTCTACCTGTCCTTCTTTCGGGATTCCCGGGCGGTAAGGGAATTTGAGGAAAAAAGCGCCCAGGTTCAGAACGAGGTAGACCGGATGACCCGGGAGATAAACGATCTTAAAAACCAGCAGATCAACGCGGAGTTCCAGGGGGATCAGCAGCGGTCTATGCGGCTGGAAAGCGATATCTACCGGAAAAGCGAACTCCTCAAGGAATACTACCAGCTTAAAACCCAGGAGCTTGAAGCCCAGAAGAAAAGGCTTACCCAGTCGGGGGCCTTTCTGGAACAGGTTTACGATGAGATCCGTTTTATCGCCGAAAGCGAGGGTTACAGCATGGTGTTGAACCTCAAGGAAAACACCGGTATTCTCTGGTACAGTCCGACCGTGGATATTACCGATAAGTTAATTCAAAATTTGGTGTCCAAGGCGGGCCGTTAGGGAAACATCTTCCGCGGAGGGGCCTACGAATCAAAGCGCTTCGTCGCCAATGCTCGATCAATACAGGCGGATAAAACGGGATCACCAGGGGGAAGTGCTCTTCTTCCGTTTGGGGGATTTCTATGAGATGTTTGCCGAAGACGCCCTGGAAGTATCCGCCTTACTGAACCTTACCCTTACCAGCCGCAACGGGCAGCCCATGTGCGGCATCCCCTACCCCGCGGCCCGGACTTATACCGCCCGGCTCCTCAAACACGGGAAAAAAGTAGCCATCTGCGAACAGTTTGCCGAGCCGGGCAAGGGCCTTATCGAACGCAGGGTGGTGGAGGTAATTACCCCCGGTACCGCGGTGGACGAAGATTTCCTGGACAAGGGGAGCGCCAACTACCTGGCCTGCCTCGCCGCCTTCGGGGGGCCTCTCTGGCGGCGCCTCTCCTTCGCCTACATCGATCTTTCCGCCGGGGATTTCCGCGCCACCAGCTTCCCCCGGGAAGGGGCCTCGGAAAAACTCAGGCAGGAACTGGAACGGCTCCAGATAAGGGAGATGATCCTGCAGGAATCCCTGCTTGAAGAGGATGGCAGGATAGCCCGGGCGATCCTTGAGCGGCCCGGCCTGGTGGTGAACCGCTGGGCGGACTGGCTTTTTGATCCGGAAAAGGGCAGGCAGCGGCTTCTCCGGCAGTTCAAAATGGCCAGCCTGAAGGGTTTCGGCCTGGAGGATGACAGCCCGGAGATCCTTTCCGCCGGCGCGCTTCTGGACTATCTGGACAACACGGCCAAGGGCCTTATCCCCCATGTGCGGGGTATCAGCGTCTACCGGTACAGCGAGTACGTGGGGATAGACGAATCTTCCCAGCGGAACCTGGAACTTATCCGCAGCCTGCGGGACGGGGAACTGCGCTTTTCCCTCCTGGAAACCCTGGACGAAAGCCGCAGCGCCATGGGCCGCCGGCTCCTCAAGCGGCGGATCCTTCACCCCCTGCGGAACCTCGCCGCCATCAGCGCCCGGCTGGACATGGCGGAGACTTTCTACCGGGATCAGGCTTCCCTGGGCGCCCTGCGGGAGCTTTTGGGGAAAACCCCGGATCTGGAACGGCTGAGCTCCCGGGTCGGCATGGACAGGGCCCACGGCAAGGACATGGCGGCGGTAAAAAACGCCCTGGATTCCCTGAAAAAGGCGGAAGAGTTGCTAAGACCCTTTCCCGTTTCCTTCGAGTCCTCCGAGGCGCGGGCTCTGGCCGGGACGGGCCTTGCCGCCCTGGGGGAGCTGCGGGAGCTTCTAGACCGGGGGCTCTGCGAGGATCCCTCCGTATTGCTCACCGAAGGCGGCCTTATCCGGGAGGGGTACAACGCGGAACTGGACAGCCTCCGGAAGCTTAGGGATAACGGGCGGCAGCTTCTGGAGGGCTACCTGGAGGAAGAGCGGGAAAACACGGGGATAGCGAGTCTGAAGATCCGTTACAACCGGCTGATCGGTTACTTCTTCGAGGTAACCAAGGCGCAGCTCTCCAAGGTTCCCGCCCGTTTTATCCGCCGCCAGGGCATCGTCGCCGGGGAGCGTTTCACCACCGACCGCCTGGCCGCCCTGGAATCGGATATCAACGGCGCTTCGGACAGGATCGTCGAACTGGAAAAGAGGCTTTTCCTGGAACTCCGGGAGAAGGCGAAAGGGATGCTGCGGGAACTGGCCGCGGCCGCGGCCCGGCTTGCGGAACTCGACGTGGCCCAGTCCCTGGCCCGGGCCGCCACTGTACACGGCTGGGTCCGGCCTTCACTAAACGAGGGGAAGGAACTCCTTATCCTGGAAGGCCGGCATCCGGTTGTGGAGGCCCGCCTGCCCGCCGGGGAGTTTATCCCCAACGATATTAGCCTGGAGGGAGAGGGCGTTTCTTTCGCCCTGATCACCGGGCCCAATATGGCCGGAAAGTCCACCTACCTGCGTACCGCCGCGCTGATCGCCCTTATGGCCCAGATGGGAAGCTTTGTTCCCGCCCGGGAAGCCCGGATCGGGCTGACTGACCGGATCTACTGCCGGGTAGGGGCCTCGGACAACCTTGCCCGGGGGGAATCCACCTTCCTGACGGAGATGAACGAGACCGCCTATATCCTTAACACCGCCACCGATACGAGCCTCGTTATCATGGACGAGGTGGGCCGGGGAACCGGAACGAAAGACGGCCTGTCCATCGCCTGGGCGGTATGCGAAGAACTCCTGCGGATCCGGTGCCGCACCCTCTTCGCCACCCACTACCATGAGCTTTCCCTCCTCTCCCACCCCCGGCTGGCAAACCGTTCCATGGAGGTGCTGAACCGGGGCGGGGAGATAGTGTTCCTCCGCCGGATAAAGGAAGGCCCCGCCGCGGAATCCTACGGGCTGCACGTGGCCCGCCTGGCGGGGCTGCCCCGGGAAGTCCTGGACAGGGCCGGGGCCATCATGGAGCAGCTTGAGGAACGGGATAAGGGGCTTGCCCTCGCGCCCTCCCCCAAAGCCGCGCCCGCCGGGGGAAAGCCCCTTCCGGAGAAATTTTGCCGCCTCCTTGAGGAAATAGGCGCCCTGGATCCGGACAACATAACTCCGATGGCGGCCCTGCAAAAGCTGCAAAGATGGAAAAACCTGCTGAACGCCGAAAAGAACCCCAGGCCGCTGAAAAGCAAAAAAAGCCCGGACGGCTTTGAAAGCCCCGGTTTGTTCGATTCGTATTAGCGGAAAGCGTCCGGAAAACGGGCCCTCCGGAAAATTCCGTTCCAAAAAAAACCGGAAATCTTGAATTTTGCGCCGGGGTGCTGTATACTAAACTCCGTAACTGGTTTTAGAATCGGTGCTCGGAAAAAAT
>JAIRRU010000086.1 GCA_031255815.1 Treponema sp.
GGATTTCTTTACAGGCGGGGCGAAAAAAGGGGCCTTTTTCCCCTGGAAACAGGCCCCTTTGCAGGATTGATCTAAGCCGGGCGGTCCCGATGCGGGGCCCGGCTTCCTCCTTTAGAAACCTTTCTTACCAGTTTCCGCCGCCGTAGCCGCCGGCATTGCGATCCCGGCGGGGCTTATCCATCGCTTCGTTCACCCGGAGCTGGCGGCCGTCAAATTCGCGGCCGTTGGTACCCGCGATGGCGGCGCTGGCTTCTTCATCAGTACTCATTTCGATGAATCCAAAGCCCTTGGAATTGCCAGTCTCCCGATCGAAGACGATTTTTGCAGAGGCGACACTTCCGAAATCGGCAAACAGATTACGAAGACCGTCTTCCGTCGTGTTGTAAGAGAGGTTCCCGACATACAGTTTCTTGGCCATTGAGAAAATTCCTTCACCCGGTTTAATCAAAGGATCGTCAAAATTCGGCCCGCCGGCAAGTAGCCGCGAAACGGAATTCCCCCGCTCTTTTGGTTTGGTGCGTCCAGGTGTACGCACGTTGTATACACGCCCACTAACTATGGGCGACCCCGATCCCCTTCTGGGGATAACAAGATGCACGGTAAGGCTTTCCCCAAACCAGACTCAAACGAAGGTTCGTGTTTGGGAAAATACGCCAATATTATACGATGTTTCTAAAATTTAAAATCTTAGAAACCCAGGGTTAGGATAGTAAATTATTCCGGGGGAAAGTGCAGAACAGCCGAACCTTGAATCTGACGCGCTTCTCCGGGAAACGCCATACCATAAAATGCTCAAAATACTTGCATCCTAAACATGAAAAAATTACCCCTTTTTTATAGAGCCGTCAAGTGTCTTGAGGGCAATTTGTAAAAAAATGTTAATAATTCAAAAAAAATGGCTTATTTTAATCAAAAATATTAATTTACGCCATTCGGCCTGGTCCAAAACCCGTGCGGCGCGGGAACCCCGTCTCCGGTAAAACAGGTTCCTGTCCGGCGGCCGCGCCGGGCCCTTCCTGCGGGCCGGCTGAGAAAATCAGGCGGACGGCGGTTTTAATGTCCTTCGCCGGCATAAGCCCCTCCTCCCCCGGGGGGCCGAGAAAGGCGGTAAAGCCCATGCCCCGGCTTGCCCGGATCCGGGAGGCAAGGCGGCGTATCTGGCGTATCTCCCCGGTTAGGGAAAGCTCCCCGGCAATGACCAGCCCCGCGGGAAGGGCAAGGCCGGTACGGGCGGAGTAAATGGCGCAGCCCAGGGCCAGGTCCGCCCCTACCTCGTTTATCCGGATACCTCCGGCCACATTTATGTAGATATCCTGATCCGAAAGCCGCAGCCCCAGGTGTTTTTCCAGGGAAGCCGCCACCCGGGATACCCTGGCGGAGTCGATCCGGTCGGAATACACCCGGCTCATGCCCCCCTTCGCCGGAACCGTCAGGGCCTGGATCTCCACCAGGAGGGTCCGGCTGCCTTCCAGCACCGCCGCGATGGCGATTCCGGGGGGCAGTTCCCCCTCCCGGCGTACCAGGAAAAGCCGGGAAGTGTCCTCCACCGGGGCAAGCCCCTTCTCCCCCATGGTAAAGATGCCGATCTCGTCCACGGATCCGAAACGGTTCTTGGACGCCCTAAGGAAGCGGCTGTCCCCGTCATTCGCCTCCGAAACCCCTCCCTCGAAGTACAGCACCGTGTCTACCATGTGTTCCAGGGTCTTGGGCCCCGAAATAAAGCCCTCCTTGGTTACGTGGGCTACCAGAAACAGGGCCGAATCCCGTTCCTTTACCCAGGAGATAAGCTCCCAGGCGCAGTACTTCATCTGGTTCACCGTACCGGGGCTGGCTCCCGCCTGATCGGAGAACAGGGTCTGGGCCGAATCCACCAGGATCAGCACCGGCTTGAGCGATTCCAGCAAATTTTCGATATCCTCAAGGCGGCCCGAACAGGCTATCTCAATCCGCTCCCCCCGGATATCCAGGCGATCGGCCCGCATGCGGATCTGCCCGGCTGATTCCTCTCCGGAGATGTAGAGGATACGCCCCCGGGTATCCGCCGCCGCCGCTATCTGGAGCAGCAGGGTGGACTTGCCGATCCCCGGCTCGCCCCCCACCAGAACCGCGGAACGTTTCATGATGCCGCCTCCCAGCACCCGGTCAAGTTCCGGGATGCCGCTCCCAATCCGGACTCCCTCCTGGGGGTCGATGGAGGAAAGGGGGAAAGATTCGGGGAGGCCCTTCCCCTGCCCGGCCTTGGCGCTGAAACCGGAGCCGTTTGCCCGGTTGGCCGCGGTCTCGATAAGGGTGTTCCACTCCCCGCATTCGGGACAGCGGCCCAGCCATTTCGGCTCCTCGTGGCCGCAGGCCGAACACTTGTAGACAAATGCCTTCTGCTTTTTCATTTCTATTCCGCTTCCCCCTCAAGCGCGCCGCTTTTAGGATCCCGCCGGGCCGCCAGTTTTACCCGCGCCAGGGCCCCGGACTGCAGGCGCTCGATCTTCCCCCGGCCGCCCTTTACCAGAACCAGCCCCTGTTCGCCGCAGCCGTAACGGCCGTAAGTTTCCCCTTCCCCGGCGGGCAGGGGGAAGGGATCGGAGAGGATCCGGAGGGAGGCCCGCGCCGGGGAGGCGGGGCCAGCGGCTGTCCGGGCCCCGGCCGCGGGGGCAGCCTCGACGGGACAGGGCGCCGCGGCGGAAGGGCCGGCCGCCGTAGCTGCGCGGCGCCCTGACTCTTTTTTCACCAGCAGAAAACTCAGGGTCGCCCGCTCCTTGGGAATACCCGCCGCCGCCGAAAGATCCCGCAGGGCCCGGGGGGCGTCATGCGTGTCAAAGGCGAAGTGGCACCACTTGGCGGCCCTTTTCCTTCCCGGTTTTTCCCCCTTTTCCAGCGGGCAGGGGCCGGAGTGAAGGCAGGGCGAGAGGGGGGGACAGCCCAGGCGGAGAAAGGAGGCCCGGAGGAGGCCGATAAATTCCCCGGAACGGGGAACGCCCGGTTCAAGCACGAGGATACGGGCCCCTTCCCCGGCAAGCCCGGCGAGAAAGGCGGCCTGGGTTTCCGCCAGGCGGCTTAGGGCCCCGGGGTCTTCCGGGGGGAGGGGCTGGCAGATCTCGTTATAGAGGTAAAGGGCGGCAAGCAGGGCCGGCGCCCTGCCCCCCAGCCCCGCCGGGAGAGGCCCCGGACGGGGCCGGAGTTCCCCGGCAACGGTTTTTACAGTCCAGGGGGAGCTTCCCCCGCTAAGGGCGGCGAAAAATTTCTTCCCCCCCTCCAGCGCCGCTCCGCTGCGGTCGAGACAGCGGAATTCCAGGGGAAGGGAGCGCAGCTCCGGCCTGCTTATCCAGAGGGCCGCCGCCAGGGTAAGGGGGCCTGATCCCAGATCGAGCACCCCGTCCCCCGGCGCAAGGGGCAGATCCAGGCCGGGGAGCAGGCGGCAGAGGCGGTAGAGGTTCCAGGGGAGGAAGTAGCGGAGGTAGGCGGAAA
>JAIRRU010000089.1 GCA_031255815.1 Treponema sp.
GTGCCGTTTTCCACCCAGGGGAGCAGGGCGTCCTGCTGGGCCTTGTTCCAGCGGTGAACCTCGTCCACAAAGAGGATGGTCCGCTTGCCGTAGAGCCTGCGCCGCTCATCGGAACGGTCGATGGCCTCCCGGATATCCTTGATGCCCGAAAGCACCGCGTTGAGGCTTTCAAAGGCCGCCCGGGTGGTATTGGCAATGACCCGGGCAAGGCTCGTCTTGCCCGTGCCGGGGGGGCCGTAAAAAATAACCGAGGAAAGCCTGTCCGCCTGGATGGCCCGGCGGAGCAGCCTGCCCGGCCCCACGATGTGATCCTGGCCGATAAGGTCTTCCAGGGTCCGGGGCCGCATCCGGTCGGCCAGAGGGCCGTTTTCCCCGGCCCCGCCCGAACCCTGGGCGCTAAAGAGATCGCCTGCGGCTACTCCTCGGCGTTCCACTGCCACGTCCCGTCCCGGCTCCGGTAGGACCAGACCCCGCTGTCTATGTCGTTGGTGGTTGAACCCGTGCCCTGAACGGCGGCAAAGATCACCATGGCAGGGTCCACCGAAGGGGGAACCTGGAGGATGCTGTTTACCGGATGGGGCCGTATGGTGGTGTCGAAGGGGGCCGAATCCGGTTTCAGGCTGGAGGGCGGGTTATCGCCCGGCGGAAAAATATCTATGCCCCCGGAGTTATTGAGAACAAGATCCCCCTCCGAAAGATAGAAGCGTACTTCCTGGTAAGCGTAGTTGCTGCCGTCCTTTATCCCCAGGAGGATCTTGCCTTCCGTTCCCGGATTAACCGGATCCCTCCAGAGGGCCAGCGCGCCGGTAAGGTAATACGAGGAAGCTCCCTTTTTTTCGGTAAAGCCTGTTGGGGACAGCTCCAGAATCTCCGTGTTCCGGCCGAAGGCGAATACCTTGGCCGCGCCGGTACCCGTGCGGATAAGGCCCGCCAGATTGCGGTTTTTATCGTCGGGATTGTCCCTGTTTGCAAGCTGGACAGGCGCATTTACCCCGTCCCAGGCATAGACGCCCCGCCCGCGGGTAGATATAAAATGCCAGGCGCCGTCAAAGGCGGCCCCGCTTAGATGCCCGGTATTCCCCCCCAGGGGGAGCGGCTTGAAGACCGATTCAGGGGAAGCCCCCTCGTCCGCGTAGTAGATCAGGTAGTCAATACCCTCTTCTTCGGGGCCCTTCGTCCGCGTCCCCACAAACACCTTCCCGTCTTTTACCGGTTTCCCTTCGGCATCGGTCTCGCCGTAGATAGACTGGGGCGAACCGTCGTAGCCGCCCAGCCGTTCCCATTCGGTCATGCCCGTTTTCCAGCGCCAGACGGAGGGGGAATTGTAGTCGACCAGGGCGTAGAGATAGCCGCTCGTGGCGGCAAGGTCGGTTACCCTGCCCAGGGGAGCCGTCCATTCCCCGTGATCCCAGCCCGCCGCGCCCCTGTAGAGGCCGTAACGGTGGAGGGAGGCGGCGGCCACGTACATAAAATCATCGTAGACCGCAAATTTGGTGGGAACGCCCTTGATCCGGGGTTCCCGGGGTTTTACTTCCCTGGATATGTCGTAAAAGATAGGATCCTTACAGCTTGCCCCGAAAAGCAGGGTCAAGAACAACAGGATAAGGGGCCCTTTTTTCATCGTTACTTCCTCGTTCCTTTTCTTAAAGATGATACCTGGCCGAAAGGGTGATTTCCATGAAGTTGCCGTATACATCCGTAGAGGAATTCTCGGTCCACTGGGGAGACCACCACCAGGCGGTGTTGAGCCCGAAGGACCAGTCGGGGTTAAAACGGAAAAACACCGATGCTGTCGGTTTCACAAAGAAACCGACATAGGCGTCGTCCTGATACCTGGTCGGGGCGATACCCAGGCCCAGGGCAAGGGGGAATTCGAAACGCTTCAGCACGAACTGGTAACCCGCCCGGGCGGTGATGGGAACCATATAGAACATGTGTTCCGACAGGGTCTTGGCAAACATCCCCTGCAGTTCGCCGCCCACAAAGACATGGGATCCCAGGAAATGGTTATAGCCGATAGCGCCAGTCCCCCCGACGAGGAGCTTAGAGGGCCCGGAAAAAAGGGTATCCCCCCCGGAATCGGTAAAAAACAGGGGGATCACCACCCCAAGGCTCAGATTGAAGGTCTTATCGCCCCGGGAATAGGGGCCGGAAACGAATCCGACCCAATCCTCCGGATCCTCTTCCTCCGGGTATCCGTCTTCCGGATAATCTTCTTCCGGGTACCCGTCTTCCGGATAATCCTCTTCCTGGGCTGTAATGAAAGCCGGGCAGATCGACAAAAAGACAACAAAAAACAAGGCCCAAAGCCTTCGCATACTGGAAACTCCTGTAGAATTGAGCTTGTTCCAAAACCCGCCTGGTTTTGAAACAATTGGTCCGGAATTATTTTTCGACTATAGCGGACGGCCAATTACTTTTCAATAAGCACAACAAACTGCCGGCATTGGGGGTTACGGGCCCTTTAAAACCGGCCGGCCCCGAGGCGCCTTACCTGTTTTGCTCCAGATTCAGATACTCCAGTAAAACGGGATACTTGGTCAACAGCTCCCCGTAACGGGCAAGTTCGTCCAGGCGGAACCGGGAATCAATGCGTTTTTCCGGACTCCCCTCGGACGAACCGCTCAGATATTCCCGCTGTTTCGCCACGTATTCCTCGTACAGCCCCTGCAGCTGCCGGTAAAGCCGGAAATCCGGAAAACGATCCGCCCCAATCCGGCAGCTCAGATTTTCGATATAGGGGAAACGCCCGGAAATTTCCCCTTCCAGCCGGGGGCTGTAGCCGGAGGCTAAAAGAGCCGGAATCTCCTCCCGGCTGCTGTCCGGGTTGTTCAGCCAGCGCAGGACAAAGGCCCCGATGTCCCGGGCAAGGTTTTCCTCAAAAGCCTCCAGTTCCGCCTGCCCTGAAATATTGTTCTCCCTAACCAGGGAGACCAGGGAATCTGCTTTGAGTGAAAAAGCAAGGTCGATGCTCACCTCGTATGAAAAATCCAGCCGGATCTCCGGAACCCCGGTAGACGCGGCGAAAGCGGTGTAGAGCTCCCCGGAGGGCAGGCTGCCCTGAAACTTCAGCTGCCGGTTAACCCGGCCGGGCTTGTAGACATCGATAGTTACATTGGTGGGAATGAGCTTATACCAAACCCAGCGGAATTCCCCTTCCCGGATAAGCCGGGGATCCAGACCGTGGGTCTTCGACCGCATGATCCCGTAGGAATCGGGGGGAACGCCCAGCTGGGCCCAGCCGAAAAAGAAAGCGGCCCCTCCCGCCGCGAGGAGAACGAGGAGAATTATGAAAAATTTCCGCATAACGCCTTCCTGGAACCCTAATTACCCGCTATGCTTAGAGTAAGACTGTTCAAAAACCTGAGTTTAAGGTTCTACTTTAATGTATAACACGGAGCGTCCGTGATGACCATATCCGGGAAGGAAAAAAAACCGCTAATTCTTACCCTGATAGACAAGGCGCTTGTATTCAGCTTCGGCTGCTGCTTCCTGGCGGTGTTTCTGTACGCCGCCGGAACCTGGCAGGGTATTACGGATCGCAGCCAGCTGCTGGCGATCCGCGCCGGAACCATTGCCGGTTTTTTCCTGGCGGGCTTTTCCCTGTACGGGATAGCCGCCCGGCTCTGGTTTCTTATCCGCCGGCGTTCCCCGGCATACCTGGGGGGTCTCGCGCTCTGCCTTGTTTCGGGCATCCTTGGGGCGGCCCTTTCGGCGGCGGGAACCCTTATCGCCGTCGTGGTTGCGGGAAACACGCCCTAAAACCCGGGAACCGCGCGGTTCCTTACGTTATTCTGACTGACCGCCGGGCCGCGCGGCGGGGGAGCTTGGTATGGACGAGAAACGGCTTTACGCCCTGCGGGGGGCGGCCGGATGCCTTAACGAGGCCGGAGACATTGGGGCTCAGGTTACGGCCCTGTACGACGAGCTTTTGGCGGCCAACGGTCTGGCCGAGGAGGAAATCGTTTCCCTGGTTTTTTCCGTCACCCCCGACCTGGACGCCCTGAACCCGGCCGCGGCCCTGCGGAAAAGCGGCAGGGGAGGGGAGCTGGCCCTGTTCTGCACCCAAGAACCTGTTTTTAACGGCAGCCTGAAAGGCATCGTCCGGGCCCTGATCCACGCTTATCTGGGGAAGGGCGCCGTTCCCCGCCACGTGTACCGGAACGGCGCGGAAATCCTCCGGCCTGATCGCCGCGCCTAACCGGCGGCCCGGCTAATAGGTGTTTTCGTCCATGGCCAGGAACTTTTCCCGCACCTGCTGCAGCAGCGCCAGTTCCCGGCTGATGATCTTTTCGTAGTCCAGTTCCCCGCTTTCCATGCGTCCGGCCTCGTCCTCCCAGAACTGGATTTTTTCCAGGTTGAGAAAACGGAAGCGCCGTTCCCGCGTTTTGGCCGCCCATTCGGCGGCGCTTTTCCAGTAGTAGAGGGCGGTGCGGAAGCAGGTTTCCGCGGTTTCAAGGCTTTCCAGGTTCTGCTCTTTCCAGGGGGCGTTGTAGAAGTAGGCGTTGCGCTTGTTCCACTTGTTTCCCAGATAGAGATACTGTTCGATAAGTTTAAGATTGACATGCATCATAAAAAGGTAGCGGTACTTTTCCCACTGGGTCTCGTTTTCAATAAGGGCCAGGGCGTAGAGGGGGTTGGCGAAGTCCGCCTGCAGCGCCTTTTCCAGCCAGTAGATGTTTTCCATGGTGTCGTCCGGGTACTGAATGTAGTGGAGATGGTAGAGGCGGTAGTACTGTTCCTTGTAGGTTACGTAGTACCCGTTTAGAGAGGGGGAGGGCGCGGCGAAAAAGAGAAGCCCCGCGCAGAGAACCGGGACAAGCGATCCGGGGGGGCTGAAACGGAGGGGCCTGTCCCGCCCTTTGACGGCTTCTTTTCTTTTCACTCCGCTCCCCCTGCCTCTCAGACTCCCCCCATTATCGGCATTTTCAGAATCGCTCTCCACAGGGCCCGGGCAACTTCAGCCGGGCCGCGGGAGGCGTCAATGGTTTCCACCCGGGAGCCCCGTCCGGCGAATTCGGGAAGCAGGGCGCGGTACCGTTCCCTTACCCGGATCTGGAAGTCCAGGTATTCATAGATCTCCCGATCCGGCCGGTTTTTGATCCGTTCCGAGGCGGTTGCCGGATCCAGATCGAAAAACAGGATAAGTTCGGGGACGGGGAAGCCCGCGTTCAGGATCCGGGGGAGCTCCTCCCCGCACTCAAGCCCCTGGTAAACCAGGGAAGAGGGGGCGTAACGGTCGCTTACCACCAGCTCTCCCCGGCCCGCCCGCTCCAGGATGCCCCCGGGGCCGGAGAGATGCTCCCCCCGGTCGGCGGCAAAAAGCCGCGCCAGGGTTTCCCCCCTCAGCTTTATCTCCCCTTTCAGGGCGGATCGGATAAGGCGCCCCACCGGGCCGGAAGTCGGCTCGGCGGTGGCAAAAAGGGCGGGGAGGGCCGCCGGGGTTTTCCCCGCCCCTTCCCCGGGGCTAAAACGGCGGCGCAGCAGATCCAGCTGGGTCGTGGTTCCGCTGCCGTCCCCGCCTTCAAGAATGACAAAATTTTGTATCACACTCATTTTAAAGTTCCGGTTCTTCCGATACCAATAATAGAATTTTTTAACTTGTTAATACTATATTTGTTTTATCTGTAGCGGCGGGGCATTGAAGCCCGGATTGCGGCCGCTTCGGGAGAATATACAGGCCGTACCGGAGAGATTGTTCCGTTTATGGCGGTTTTTAGGCAGGATACGGGGATTTTAGTGAAAAATTTTGGAGAAACCGGCTCAAAAACCCGGATTTCGGTAACAGGGCCCGCCCGCGGCGGCCCTTGCCTTGCCCCGCATATCCTTATCTTTGCCTTTCTCGTGCTTATCAGCGCCTTTGCCCTCTACCCGGTTCATAAAATGATACGGGAACGGACAGAGGCCCTGCGGGATGATTTTATCAGCAAGGCGGAGGAGATCTTCCGCCGCCGGATAGAGTACGGTTCCATGGGCCCCTCCCTTTTCGGCACCATCGATATCCGGGATATCCGCGTACTGGAGAGGGAAGGGGCCGCTTCTTCAGGCCCCGCTCCGGAAAACCCGGCCGGGCAGGCGGTTATCCGCGTTTCCCGGATGCGGGTTTCCTGGTCTCTGCTGCGGCTGCTCCGCCAGGATTCCCAGATTGTCAGCGCGGTGCGGCTTGACCGTCCGGCGCTACATTTCGATTACCAGCGGGATCAGGATCTTTTGGAGCTTATATCCAACCCGGAAAGGCTGAGGCAGCTCCTGTCCTGGTACAACTGGAAAACGGCGGTTCCCAAAGGGGCGATGGTTCGGATAAGGAACGGGCGTTTCACCTTTAAACTGCCGGAGGGCCTTTCCGGCGCGGATTTTTTGCTCGACAAGCTCTACCTGGACGCCTCTTTCGGCGGCGAAAGGATATCCCTGCAGGGCAAGTGGAACCTGAACTTTTCCCTGCCGGGAAGTTTCGGCGATCCCTTCAGGGCGGCAAGCACGGGGCGTATTTCCGGTTCCTGGAGTACCGATTTCCAGGAGGGGATCGCCCTGATCAACATGCCCTACTTTGCCGGGGATTTTTTCCGGATCGGCGCCCTGGGGGTACAGGTAAGCCTAAAGAACAACAAGATTGAAGTCCGGAAGATAACCGACCGTTCCCCCCTGGACGTGGCCTTGGACTATTCGCTGGACAGCCGGGAACTTTCCGCTTCCTTCCGCTGCGAGGATTTCAGCCTGCGGAATCTGGTGAGCCTCTCCGGGGAGTTCCGGAGTTTTAACCCCTGGCTTTCCGCCCGGAATACCGGTTCCGGCACTTTCTTTCTGGACGGCATAGGGGACATCCGCTATGCCGCCGATGTAACGGGGATCATGCCCCGGAACCTTCCCGCGGCCAATTCATCCTTCGAGGTAAAGCTTTCGGGGGATGAAAACTATGTCCGTTTCGATCGGCTTTCCCTTGAATTCCCCTCCGCCCCCGCCTGGAGAGGTTCCTCCCGGGGCCTTGGCGGGACGATCCGGTTTTACGGGGGGATCGGTTTAAGGCCCTTCGCGCCCAACGGAACCATTGTCTTTTCGGATTTCAGCATGAACGCGGAACCTTCCTCCGTGGTAAACGCCGAACTTACCGTATCCGCCCGGGGCAGCGAGATCGGTATTTCCGGGGCCTCGGTGGTCATCGGGGATGTGGAACTGGCGGTCTTCGGTATTTCCCTCTATCCGGAAGCCTCCGGAATCGGTTTTGATTTTTCCGCCCTGCGCTTCCGGGAGGACGGGCCGGGCATGGGCAGCATCTCCCTTGGCGGGGCATTCGCCTACAAAACCCGGCAGCTGGAGGCTTATCTGCGGCTGGATTCCTTCCTGGCCCTGGATCTGGTAAACATGGCCGGGCCCTTCGCTTCGGCTTTTACCCTGCCCGCCCTTGCGGAGGCCGCGGCCCGGGAGACCACGGTAACCACCGACATATTTGTCAGTACCGATTTTGAGCATATCCTCTACAACATTCCCCATCTCCTGGTGGTCTACCAGGGCATGGGGGAATCGGCCGCCCGTTTTTCCGCCTCGGGCACGGATCGGCGCTTTGAGCTGATCGAGGGACGGGTAAAAGGGCCCGGCAGGGAGGATATCCTGTTCACCGGCTACGCCGATTTTCCCAACCCCCAGGACATTTCCTTCTCCCTGAACATCAGCTACAAGGATATCTCTTACTATCTGGAGGGGGAATTCCTGGATCACCGTTCCCTGAGAATCAAGGGTTCCTACGGGCTCAACGTGTCTGTCGAGGCCGGGCTCAGCGGCTATTCGGGTTACGCGGAAGCGCTCGATATCCCCATCCTCATCCGTTCCCAAATGGCCCGGCTGGCTTTCTCAAGCTCCCTGCGCTACGATTCCCGGAATTTCTGGTTTGTCGATATAGGGCAGTTCAAGCTGTCCGATATCAACCTGCCCAGTTCCTCCTCGGCCTCCCTCTCCATTTCCGGCGCGGCGGATCAGAGCGGGGCCTTCTTTAACCAGCTTCTCTTCGATGACGGCAGGGAGCGGCTTTCCGGCGAAGCCTCCCTGGCCTGGAACCCCGGTTTTTCGGAGCTCCAGGGGCAGTTCGGCATATCCAACGAGACAGGCAGCGAAGTTTACCAGGGGGAGGGAAGCTGGCGGAACCGGAGTCTGGACATCTTCCTTTCCGGCACGGGGATGCGGCTGTCCCGGCTCCTGGAGAACATCCCGGCGGGAGGCCAGGGCAGGGGGCCGGGCAATTCGTTCGAGGTTCTTGCCGGGGGGAATGTCCGCCTAAACTGGAATCCGGAGGATTCCTTCCGGCTCAATCTGGAACTTGACACCCTGAGCGCCCGCAGCCGGGATACGGAAATCGAGGCTTCCCTCCAGGCCTTTCTGGACAAGGATATCTTTTCCGTGCAGAACATCCGGGTAAAACTGGCCGATCTGGAGGGGGAGATCCCCTGGTTCACGGTAAGGCGGCAGGACAGGCAGGCCGGCGGCGCGGGCCGGGTGGAGGGAACTTTCGCCGGCAGGTCTGTGGGCATGTCCTTTGAACTGGACTCCCGTTTCGCCGGGACGGATTCCTGGCTGGGAATAAGCCGGGCGTTCGCGGAGTTCGAGGGGAAACTCAGCCTCTGGGATATCCGCATGGACAGCCTGAAGTCGGAGCAGGTTTTTGATTTTGAGTTTTCCCGGCGGGACTCGCTGATATCCCTTTCCGGCGGGCCCGAAGAGATGATCCGCTTCCGCCTTACCGATGACGGCAACTTTTACGCTGGTTTTTCCCATCCTTCCCCGATCCGGGGTTCGGTGGCGGGAAGCTTCAGCGCCCTGGAAATAGACGCCCGGGCCGCGGATGTCTATATCGACCTTGCCGCCCTTTGGCAGTTTATCCCGGTAAAGACCGAGGTTGAGGCGGCGGGAGGCTACATCACCGCCAGCCTGGACATCCGGGGCCCCCTGGGAGACCCGGAATTTTTCGGCCATGCCCGGGGGAACAGCATCCGTATACGGGTTCCCCGTTTCGTGGACGCCGATATCCGGCCCATCCCGGTAGACGTGGTTGTGGAGGGGAACGAGATGCGTTTCGGCCCGATCCCCGCCGCCTGCGGCAGCGGCTCGGGATTCCTGAGCGGCTGGTTCCGCTTCGACCGTTGGATACCCAATGTCTTCAGCATCGATATCGCCGTACCCGACGGAACCCCCATTCCCGTTAAATCCGATATCCAGGGGGTTCTGATCAGGGGCATTGTTTCGGGGGAACTGAACATCGCCATGGAGGATCTCAATATCGCGGTAAGCGGGAATCTGACGGCCCAGGAAACCGAAATAAGCCTGGACGCCGCGGAACTCGCCAGAGTCCAGGAAAACGACAGCTGGGACACCCTCCCCATCCCGGTGATCGCGGATATCATGGTAACCGCGGGGCGGCGGGTGGAATTCCTCTGGCCCACCCGGGATTTCCCCATGCTCCGGGCCTACGCGGATATGGGGGCCGGAACGCGGATTACGGTGGATACCATCGGCCGGCGCTTTTCCTTTGTGGGGGACGTTAATCTGCGGAGCGGGGAGATATTTTACTTTGAGCGGAATTTCTTTATCCGCAGCGGAACCCTTTCCTTCAACGAAAACGAGCAGCAGTTCGATCCCCGGATAAGCGCCCGGGCGGAAACCAGGGATCGGAGCAACGAGGGGCCGGTAACTATCTCCATGATCGTGGACAATGCCCCGCTTCTGTCCTTCCAGGCCCGTTTCGAGTCGAGCCCGGCCCTTTCCCAGATGGAAATTTTCTCCCTTTTGGGGCAGAGCATCACCGGAACCCCCAACGAGGCCCAGGGCGGCACGATAAACAACGCCTTTTTGGCCTCCTCCGCGGATCTTTTGGCCCAGTTCCAGGTGGTCCGCCGCATCGAACGGACAATCCGGGACTTTTTGCGGCTGGACATGTTCTCTATCCGCACCCAGGTTCTCCAGAATTACGTATTCCGGGCCATCGGCTTGGAGAAAGATCCGGTTGACAGGATAGCCACGGTTGGTAACTATTTCGATAATACGTCTGTTTATGTAGGTAAGTATATCGGGTCGGATATGTTTATCCAGTCTATGCTGTCCCTGCGCTACGATGAAACCAAGCCTACCATGGGAGGCTATACTTTTGAACCGGATTTCAGTGTAGAATTACGGAGCCCCCTGGGGAATATCCGCTGGAATTTGGTTCCTACCCATCCGGAAAATTGGTATATTAGCGAT
>JAIRRU010000247.1 GCA_031255815.1 Treponema sp.
CTCTTTCTGGAAAAACAGGTGGCGGAAACCGGCAAGGTGATGGCCTTTACCGATCTGATCAAGCGGATAAACCAGGTGTTTAACGTTGATCAGAGCCCCCGCGGGCTGCGCCCGCCTGAGGCCGGGGGTTCCTTTGAAGGCGGATTCGGTTTCGGCTTTGAGGATCCTGACGGCGGTTTCGGTTTCGGGGAGCCGGAAGGCGGCGGATCCGGTTTCGGCTTTGAGGAGCCCGGCGTCGGCTTCGGTTTCGGCGGCTTTGACTCGGCCCTCCCGGACGGGGGCGGGGTTTCGGGCGGCGCGGCCGGGGAGCCCGCCGTTGCGGAACGGGAAAAAACCTACTCCATCGGCGAACTTCTGGAACTGTTTGACGAGGCCCTGGGCGAGGGGCAGGAGTTCGGCGATTGGATTGGAACCCTCAAAAGGCTTGTCAATTACCAGGGGGCCTCTTACTACGAAATCCCCGCCGATCCCGGGCGTTACGGCAAGACCAGCGCGGAAGAGCTGCAGGGGATTGTCTCCAACTACCTGATACTTCTTTCCGGAAGCATTGACTCGTACTCCAACGATCCCCTGGAACCCACGGCAATCAAAATGGTTATCCAGCTCCGCACCACGGGAGACGAGGATACGGGCAGGGCGGTATCGGCAATCCGCCGGTATATCGAAAGGCATTTTCCCAAAAACGTAAAGACCCTGGTGGGGGGCAGCGCGATGGTGGAATCCTCCCTCAACAGCCTGGTGGTCCAGTCCCAGCTTAGCTCCGTGGCAATATCCCTGCTGGTGGTTTTTATCATTGTCTCCCTGGCAAACCGTTCGGCTGTAGCGGGCCTGATAGGCGTCGTCTCCCTCTCCATCTCGATACTTATCAACTTCGGGCTGATGGGCTGCTGGGGGATAAAGCTGAACATCGGCACTTCCATGGTGGCGAGTCTGGCCATAGGCATTGGCATAGATTATACCATCCACTTTATGGAAGCCTACAAAACCGAGTGGCGCCTTCACGGGGGGGAGGGAAATTTCCTGTGGCGGGTCTTTGTTACCACCGGGCTCGCCATCATTATTAACGCCGTTTCCGTGGGGGCCGGCTTTGCCGTTTTGCTGCTCTCGGAATTTATTATTCTTAAAGATCTGGGCCTCCTTATCGCCCTTACCATGGGAACAAGCGGCCTGGTCAGCCTTACGGTTGTTCCGGTACTGCTTACCGTGCTGAAACCGAAATTCATTGAAAGAGTCTAGCGAGGTTACTATGAAAAAATTTTTTTGTGCCGCCGCGGTTCTGCTCCTCTCCGCCGGGGGGGCGATGTCACAGGACGCCGAATCCATCGTGCGCGCTTCCCGGAACAGGATAGAGAGTAACACTACATCTACCCGTTCTACCATGATCATCAAGGCGAAGGACGGTGCCGAAACCAGACGGGTTATGGATCAGTATTCAAAGGACGACGTGAAAGGCAATAAACGCACCGTTATTGTGTTCCAGGATCCCGCTTCGGTAAGGGGAACCCGTTTTCTTACCCTGGAAAATTCCGGAAAGGCCGACGACCGCTGGATATTTCTCCCCAGCCTGGGAAGGGTGCGGCGGATCGCCGCCTCGGAAGGTTCCGGCAGCTTTGTCGGCACCGATTTTTCCTACGACGATATTTCTTCGGCGAACCGTAAGGCGGATCTGGACAGGCACAGCCTGCTGCGGGAGGAAGCTTTGAACGGCCGTCCCTGTTACGTGATCGAGTCGGTTCCTAAGGACAGTTCCTACCAGTACTCCAGGATGATCCAGTGGATCGACAAGGAGAGCAGGCTGACTTACCGGGTGGATCTTTACGACAAACGTTCCGTCCATGTAAAGACCCTGGAAAGTATGGACTTTAAGGATGTGCAGGGCCGGCTTACCGCCATGCTGACCCGGATGAGCAGCCTGACGGCGGGCAGTTCCACGGATCTTAAATCGGACATCGTGAAGTACGACGATCCCATTCCGGAAACGGTGTTTACCACCACTTACCTTGAAACGGGCAGGGCGAGATGAACTTTGCGGACCGTTTTGCGCCCTGTCTGGCCTTCGCCCTGCTTCTCTGTTTCCCGGCGGCGGCCCAGGATTTCGGTTTCGGTTTCGGGGAGGAGGGGGAAGCTTCGGAGGCGCCGCCGCCGAAGCTGGAAATAGGCGGGGAAGTGTCCGCGGCCTTCGAGCTCTATCCCGACGATTTCAGCTCGGAGGAAAAGGCGAAGGTTTCGGATCTGGGCAATCTGTTCAGGGGGAAGCTGAATTTCGGCGCTTCCGTGCCCAACGCCGAAGCGGCGCTGAATTTCAATTTTTCCGCCGCGGCTTTTTGGGATCTGGGTTCCCGGAGTTCCAACGATCTGCTCTACAACACCCCCCGCCTCATCGACGAGGCCTACCTCCGGGCTTTTTTCGGCCCGGTAACCGTGGAAGCGGGCTTCAGGAAGCTCGGCTGGGGCAGGGCGGACAGTACCGGGCCCCTGGATGTTACCAACCCCCTGGACAACTCGGATCTGACCCGGATTACCGATACCCTGGCCCGGAAGATCGCCCGCCCCATGCTCCATATTTCCTGGACGCCCCGGGCCTTTTCAAAACTGGAGGCGGTTTTCATCCCCGCCTTCCAGGGCCACCGCTACGATCTTGACGAGGCGGGCCGCTGGTACCCCCGGCTGATCGCCGTAGAGCGGCGGAATGATATGTTTGCGGGACTTAGCGGCGCCGTGCGGAGCCTTGCGCTGCCGCAGATAGCGGATCCCCTTATCGCGGGGCTTGCGGACAGGGCGGCAGGCATGCCGATCAGCCTCCCCGCCACGGGGGGCCTTGAGTACGCCCAGACAGGGTTCCGCTTTACCACCCTTCTTGGGGGCGCCGATCTGGGGCTGCAGTATTATTACGGGAACCTTTTCAGGCCCGCCTTCAGCATCGGCGGCGCGGGGAACCTGCTGAAAACCGTCGCCGAGTACCCGCCCGACCAGGGCCGCATTGACGCCGCCGCCGGGGCTCTTGGACTCAGCGCGGCTTACAACCGTTACCACCAGGCAGGGCTTGACTATGCCGGGGTTCTTGCCGGATTCAATATCCGCGCCGAATTGGCCGCCAATATCACTGAAGATCTTGAGGGTGACGACGGGGGAGTGTACAACCCTTCCCTTGCCTGGTCTTTCGGCTTTGACCGGGACATACTGGGCTTTACGCTGAACTTTCAGGTTAACGAATCAGTACGGCTTATGGACGGCCAGGTAAACGGCAACCCCGCGCTGGATACCGAAGCGGATACGGCCCCTACCGCCACCACCCTTAGCGCCCGGATTTCCCGGAAGTTTCTGCGGGACAAGCTGGAACTGAAATTAACCCACATCTGGAACATCGAGACCATGGATGTTTTCTATATCCCTTCCCTGGCTTATACGGAAGGCGATCTTTCCGCGGAACTTTCAGGCGGGGTATTCGGGGGAAAGAGCGGGGGAGAGTTTTCCCAGTACCGGGAAAAAGGCTTTGTCCGCACCGCTTTAACCTACAGCTTTTAAGCGCCAAGGATCCGGGCGGGATAAACACGCGGCATTATCCTGCCCGGTTTCTGATTTTCAAAGAAGCCCGTCCGCAAGGTTTCTACATGACGGACAGACTCTAAATGCTCAAGCCCGCAATATAGCTGTCGTAGTCCCTCCGCGCGGCGAGAGTGTTCCTGTTCGCCTCGTCTATCCTGCCGTT
>JAIRRU010000277.1 GCA_031255815.1 Treponema sp.
CCTATATCAGGGATCTCTGTTAGGGAGAACGCATGACTACCGAGGAGATGCTGCGGCTCAAAGGGACGCATCTTGCCCCTTATATCCAACTCGCCACCGCTCTAATCGGAAAAGTCCGGGAGGGTGGCGGCAACATGTTCCGCCACCAGCTGGACACCATGGCCACCCTGATAGACTACGGCTACATTGATTCGGTGCTCCTTAAAGCTTCGGTGGTTCACGATGTGCTTGAGGATATCCCCGACTTCAACCACAACCTGCTCCTCTCCATCGACTACGAAAGCCACAAGGTATACGATCTGGTGCTGGAGGTAACCCGTTTCCCCGGGGAGACCAAGGCCGAATTCCTTACCCGGATCATCGAAAACGGTTCCCGGAACGCGAAAGTTCTTAAAGTGGCCGACCGGATATCCAATATGATATCCCTGGGTTTTGTGATAAATACCGAATTCATCGGCCGTTACACCGAGGAAACCGTAAACTATGTCCTGCCGATAGCGGAAAACGTGGATCTTGCCATGTACGCCGAACTGAAGTCCCTGGTAGAATCCCGCCGGAAGTATATTCAGGCCCTTATATAAGAGGCTTTCCCAAAACCCCGGCTTTTGGGAAACGCCCGTAAAGCAAGGAGTTTTTATGACTAACTACGAGTTTTTTCTGACCGATTCTCTTGAAAAGGTGCTGCCCGCGCGGCGGCCGCGGCCCATAGACGACGGCAAAAGGATACCCGTTTTTCCGGGATCCGTTCCGGCGCTGCAGCTGGTGTACTGCAGGCGCCGCTCCGAAAAGCGCCCCCGCTTTGCCCCGCCCTTTACGCTTAGCGTCGAAGGCGCGCCGGTAGCGGCGGTTCTGCGGGAAGTCCAGCTTGTTCCGGCGGATTTTCCCGCCAATGAACGATCCGACGACGGGTACCTGACCCAGGAGCCGGCCATGCTGCCGGATCTTCTTACCCCTTTAAAGGGAAATACAATCCAGCCCCAGCCGGATCAGTACAACGCCGTATGGATAGATTTTCCCGGTATCAGGGCGGCCCAGGAGGGCAGTTACCAGGTTACGATTAGGGCGGCCCCTGACGGGAAGGCCCTGGCCGAAAGGGGCCTGCAGTTACCGGGGGGCGCTGCGGCCGCCGGGGCGGAAATGCATATCACCCTTGATGTGCTGGGCGAGGCCCTGCCGCCGCAAAAGCTGCTTCATACCCAGTGGTTCCATACCGATTGCCTTGCG
This sequence comes from Treponema sp., assembly GCA_031255815.1. The sequence goes on from JAIRRU010000277.1 coordinate 1,225, forward strand.
GATTACTACAAAACCGGGGTCTTTAGCGAAGAACACTGGAGGATCATCGACGCTTTCATGGAACCCATGCTCAGCCGCTACGGCATCAATACCCTGCTGACCCCGGTGTTCACGCCGCCTCTGGATACGGCGGTGGGCTCCGAGCGGCCCACGGTACAGCTGGTCGATATTGAGCTGTCCCAAGGCGCCTACAGCTTCGGTTTCGGCAAGCTGGAACGGTGGTGCGGCCTCTGTAAAAAACACGGCATCACCCACCTGGAAATCGCCCATTTTTTCAGCCAGTGGGGCGCGAAAAAAACGCCCAAGATCGTCGCCAGGGAAAAGGGCGTCGAAAAGAAGATATTCGGCTGGGACGTAGCCGCGGGAAGCCCCGAATACAGAAAATTCCTGGAACAGTTCATACCGGCCCTGCGAAGGGCGCTGGAACAGTACGGCTACGATAAGGCCCATACCTTCTTCCACGTATCCGACGAACCCCACGGGACGGAACAGCAGGCGGATTACCAGGCCGCCAAGGCCCGAATCGCCGACCTTGTGGAAGGCAGCATGATCATCGACGCCTTAAGCGATTTTTCGTTTTACGAGAAAGGGATACTCGAACACCCGGTGCCGGCAAATGACGCCATACGGCCTTTTCTGGAAGCGAAGATCCCCGGCCTCTGGACTTATTACTGTGTCGGCCAGAGTTACCTCGTGCCCAACCGCTTCATCGCCCTCAGATCGCCCAGAACCAGGGCCATGGGTGTTCTCATGTACTACTTCAATATCGCGGGTTTCTTGCAGTGGGGCTATAACTTCTACTATTCGGCTCTTTCGGAAACCCTGCTGGATCCCTACTTTAAGACCGGGGGCCTTAAGAACTGGCCCGCGGGGGATCCCTTCCTGGTGTATCCCGGCGCCGACGGCAGGCCCCTTTCCTCAATACGGGGCGAAGTCCACCGCGAGAGTCTGGAAGATATGCGGATCCTTGCGCTGGTAGAAGAAAAACACGGGAGGGAGGCGGCGCTTAGGATCATCAGGGAAGGTTTTGCGGGGGAACTGAGTTTTGAAAACTACCCCCAGGAAGCGGCTTTTTATACCGGCCTCCGGGAACGCGCGGCCAAACTGCTCGGCCGCCGCGCCGAATAAGATTCCGCCGGAAAGGAGCTTTCCGCGCCAACCGGGTTTCGGGATCGGCGCGTTTAGCTTGTGCCGTTGCCGCGGAGCCCGATAATCGGGATTTTTGTGGTACAAAGTACCGCAAAAACCTGCAAGCGCAACAGGCTCCCAGGCGGTTAAAAAAAAGCCCCCGGCCTCAGCGGGGGCTTCTCTGATTTAACCGGCGTTGTAACTCTTTCCCGACTGGAACACC
>JAIRRU010000215.1 GCA_031255815.1 Treponema sp.
TTATTGGGGCATTCCTGGGGTTCCTTTCTGGTGCAGAACTATATCGAGAGTTCCGGCGGCCTGAATGAGGGGGGGAAGGATCTGGCCGGCTGTGCCCTCTCGGGAACCCGGGGCCCCGACGGCGTTAGAATACGGTTTGGCGCGTCCCTTCTGGCCTTTATTGCCCGTCTTGCCGGTTCCCGGCGTTTTTCCGCCGCGGCCAGGGCGGTGGCGGACGGCCCCTACAACAGGCCCTTCCGGCCGAACCGTACTTCCTTTGACTGGCTTTCCCGGGACAAGGAAGAGGTAGACCGTTTTGTTGAGGATCCCCTTTGCGGGACTCTCTGTTCTGCCGGGTTTTACCGGGATCTGGTGAGCCTCCTGGAACACATCCACCGGAGGGAATGTATAGAACGGATAGACCGCCGGCTGCCTTTTTATATTTTCGCCGGCAGCGCGGATCCGGTAGGGGAAATGGGGGCGAGCCCCACAGCCCTGGTGGAGACCTACCGGGCTCTGGGGATTAAGGATATCGAATTCACCCTGTACCCCGAAGCCCGGCACGAGACGCTGAACGAGACCAACCGGGACGAGGTAATGGAAAATCTGCTTACCTGGGTGCTGAAGCATATTCCGGAACCGGGCGCGAAGCCGCCGGAGCCGGACGGGGTTCCGCCTGCCCGGTGAGCAAAAGTTTTTGGGGGAATCTTGCGCATTCGTTATTCAAGGGGAAAAAATGGTAATCCGGTTAAGAAAGCGGTTGTTTATACCCAAGATGAACACGGCATTTCTTTTTCCGATGTAGACAGGGATGCCGTTAGTATCACTGAGAGACTTAAGGCGGCCGGTTACGAAACCTACATTGTAGGAGGCGCGGTAAGGGATCTCATTCTGGGGAAGAAGCCCAAGGATTTCGATATCGTCAGTTCGGCGAGCCCTACCAGGATAAAGAAACTGTGCCGTAACGCCCGGATCATCGGACACCGCTTCCGGCTGGTTCACGTATACGCGGGGAAAAAAATATTTGAGGTTTCCACCTTCCGATCCCTGAAGGAGGGCCCCACCAGCAATGTCTTCGGCACCATTGAGGAAGACGTGCTGCGCAGGGATTTTACCCTCAACGCGCTGTTCTACGATCCGGGCAAACAGATCGTGATCGATTTTGTCGGCGGGATGAAGGATATCCGGGAAAAGCGGATACGGCCCATTATCCCCTTAAAAACCATCTTCCAGGATGATCCGGTACGGATGATCCGGGCGGTAAAATACGGGGCCGCCGCTGGTTTTAAGCTGCCCCTTACCCTGCGCTGGCGGATAAAAAAAGAATCCCCCCTGCTTGCCGACGTTTCTTCGTCCCGGCTTACGGAGGAGATTGGCAAGATTGTCCGTTCGTCCCAGGCGGCGCTGATCGTTACGCGGCTTGAGGCCATGGGCCTCTACCGCTACCTCCAGCCCGAGGCTTCGGCGCTGATGAAGGGGAAACCCGGTTTCCGGGAAGCCTATATCGGCGGTTTTGAGGCCGCCGCCGCGGGGGAGGAAGCGGAAAAACCCGGCCGGCTTATGAGCGCCCTGATCCGCCCCTACCTTGAAGGCATAGGCGGCTGGGATGCCGAAGATCCGCAGGAATACTACAAAACCCTCTTTGCGGCGGCCCGGCGCTTCGTGCTTCCCATGAACCCGCCCCGGGCGGAGCTTGATCAGGCGGTGCGGCTTATATTTGCCGAACACGGCGTTACGGTGAAACGTTCCCGCTTCCCCGTCCGGCTGCGGGACGGGGGAGAGGAGGGCGAAGTTCCCGGTTCCGGGCTTCCGGGAAACCCTGAAGCCGCGCCGGGCCGGGGAAGCCCGGTGAAACGGCGGGGGAAGCCCGAAGCCGCCGGGGGGGAACCTGCCCCGGACGCCGCCCCGGCCCCCCGCAAGCGCCGCCGCCGGAAAAAGCGGAAAAGCCCCGGAAGCGGAGAGGCCGCCGCCTCTTCAAGCGGTTCAGGCGAAACCGGCGGCGCGGCGCCTTAGACAAACAGCGCCCCGCTTTACAGCTGCCTGACGCTGTCCCTGGCAACAAGGGATGTGTTTACCGCGATACGGATGCTTTCCGATCTGTCCCCGTTGATCCTTTTAAGAAGCCGTTCCACCGCCAGAACCCCCAGGTTCCTCTTGGGAACCCGCATGGTTGAGAGGGGAGGGTCGATGAGGGAAGAAGCGGGAATATCATCGAAGCCGATAATGGAAACATCGTTGGGGACATGGTATCCCGCTTCCCGGAGGGCCCGGATGCAGGAGACAGCTATGATGTCGTTGTCGGCAAAGTAAGCGCTGGGTATCTCGGGCGTCAGGGCCAGGTATTTTTTCATGTCTTCATAGGCCCCGTCGGAAGTGGAGGATATGGACACGGTATACTTGGGATCCATCCGCTTACCCGCCGCTTTAAGGTAGCCGTCCCGGCGTTCAAAAAAATTATTGATCCCCACGCTGGAACGGAGATGGCCGATTTTTGTATGCCCCATCCGTTCCAGATACTTAACCGCACCTATGGAACCCTGGATGTTGTTTATTGTAATGCTGTCCATATCAACATCGTCAAAAGTATTATCCAGAATAACCATGGGAATTTGCAGCGCCATAAAACGATCGATGTCGGCAGACATCATTTCTGTGGCCAGTAGAATGACGCCTCTGGACGAGGGGGAGGAAATCGCGCTAAGCTGCTGCAGGCTGTTATAGGATTCGTAAAAATATGAAATAACCAGGCTAAAGTCGTCCTTCCGGGTTTCCATTTCGATACCCTGGATCAGCTCCGCGAAGAAGGGCGTGTCGCTTACCACATCGCCGTGTTTCTTATAGATAACCAGCGTAAGGCTTTTTACAGACGCCGGATTCGGGCGCTGCTGCTTTTCATATCCCATCTGCTTTGCCAGACAGAGGATCTTTTTCCGCGTCCCTTCCCCCACGCCGGGCCGGTTGTTGAGTACCATTGAGACGGTCGCGGCGGAGACGCCGACGATGCGGGCAATTTCGTTAGCGGTTACCGGCATACTGTCAGTATAAATGAAAGCGGTACCGGCTGTAAAGCCCGGGAACAGGATGAACGCAGAGAAATGAAAATTACCCGGCAACGGCACGAACACCGCAAGCGGTACAAACACCGCAAACGATACAAACACCGCGAACAAAACAGGGAGGCCCCCTCCCCGCGCGTTTATCCCGGCCCGGCGGATCTTTTTCCGTTTACCAGTATCAGTGTTTCAGCGCGGCGCTGAGTTTTTCGGAAAGGGATTCTCCCTCTTCTTTGCTCAGGCTCAGGAAACCCTCGCGGATAAAATCGTTTATGCTCCGCTCTCCGGCCAGCATGGGAAAAAGCATCATACCGCTAAACTCCGGGTAGTGTTCTTTTAATACCGCGACGGCGGCCGGGCTCCGGTATATTTCGCTTAAAGGGGTATCCATGTTAAGCTCTTTCCCCCGGTTGTTTGGAAAATACCGGAAGCTGTATTCGCCGGAGGGGAGTTCCCGTACCGGATTATCCCCGGTGTAAGGCAGAACACATTCGGCGACAGCCCCGAAGGGAACCGTAAAGTTCAGCTCAAGTTCCCCGCTTTCAAGGTATGCCCAGGAACTTTTTATGAGGCCCAGGGGGGACGCGAACTCGGCCCTGATTTTTCCGAGGGTTTCGGAGGGCTGCGGGGCCAGGCGGAAACGCCTGAAACCGGGGCTGTCTTCCAGGGGGTTTATCCCGGCCGCGTTCCGGTAAAGCCATTCCACGATGGAACCGTAGGAATAATGATTCAGGGAGTTCATCCCCGTGTCGCTGATAGAACCGTCGGGCAGTATGGAATTCCAGCGTTCCCAGATGGTGGTGGCCCCCATGTTGATCTCGTAAAGCCAGCTTGGAAAATCTTCCTGCAAAAGGAGCCGGTAAGCAATATCGTTGCTCCCCGTCCCGGAAAGAACCCTGCAGAGATACGGGGTGCCGATAAACCCGGTCCTGAGATGGTAATTTGTCTCTTTGAGTTTCATGCGCAGCGCGTAAGCGTTCCTCTCCCGCCATTCGGGGGGCAGGATCTCCATGTACAGGGCCAGGACATAGGCCGTCTGGGTCGTAAGGGCAAGCCTGCCCGAAGGGCTGAAGTATTCGCGGAGAATAGCGGAACGGATCTCTCCGGCCAGCCGCGTGTAACGATCCTCGTCTTCCTTCAGGTTTAAAACCTTTGCCGCCTTTGCCGTAAGCGTTACCGAGTAAAAGTAGAAACAGCTTGCCAAATAGGTATGCTCGGTGCCGCCGAAGCGGTTGCCTATGGGGTCTTCGTTGTCCAGGGAAAGCCAGTCGCCGTAATGGAAACTGCCCCTCCACAGGCGGGTGTTCCCCGTTTCCCCGTCATGCCGTCTGAGAAAATCGGCCCAGCTTTTCATGTTTTCGTAGTGAAGGGCCAGCAGGTACCTGTCGCCGTAACGCACATACAGGTTCCAGGGAATAATCGCGGCCCCGTCCCCCCAGGCGCAGGCGCCCGTCTGGCTTACGTCGTGTTTGGGTATTACCACAGGAACATTACCGTCCAGAGCCCGCTGTTCCAGCAGCATGTCGTAGCAGAACTTGGAGAAGAAGCTTGCCACATCCATGTTAAACGCGGCGGTGCCGAAGAAAACCTGTGCGTCTCCCGTCCAGCCCATTCTTTCGTCCCGCTGGGGGCAGTCGGTGGGCACGTCCAGAAAGTTTCCCCGCTGGCCCCAGAGGGTGTTTTCAAAAAGCCGGTTTACCTTGGGATTACCCGTTTCTATCCTGCCGGCGGGCCTGAGATCCGAATACAGCACCAGCCCGGTAAAATCCTCCGGATCCGCCCGGCCGCTCCATTTTGTCAGCTTGACGTACCTGAACCCGAAAAAAGTAAAGAGGGGGCTTACGTTCTTTTCCTTACCGTCGCTTTTATACCGGTATTCGGCCAGGGCGGTTCTCAGGTTATCCCGGTAGAAGTTGCCGCCCTGCAGGACTTCTCCAAACTGGAGATGTATCTCCTCCCCCTCAGGCAGGCGGTTTTTAAACTCAAGCCAGCCCACCATGTTCTGCCCCATGTCCAGTACCGATTCCCCGGCGGGGGTTTTGATAAGGGCCGCCGGCTTTATCCGCTGCATGATCCTGATGCCCGGCGAACGCCTGGCCTCCAGGGGCGCCTTTATGTTTTTCTGTATTTTTACCGGATACTCTTCCCCCCCGTTCAGGGTATCGTCGCGGTTCTCCCCGTCAAAAATGCCGCTGCTCAAGATAGCCGAACGTCTTGCCTTCCAGGCTCCGGCGTTGCTCGCAAAGAATCCTTCGCTGCCGTCTTCGTAGACAAGGCGGATCTCCGCGATACAGGCAAATTCTTCGCCGTACCGGAAACGGGTCTTCCGGCTGAGCCCGTACCTGCCCTTGTACCAGCCGTTACCCAGAAACACTTCTATACGGTTGCTTCCTTCCCGGATCTGCCCGCTAATATCAAAGCTCTGGTAAGGCAGCCATTTGTCATAGGCGCAGAGCCCGGGGGATAATGTTTCATCGCCGGTTTTTGAACCGTTGATCAGGAGTTCGTAGAGGCCCAATCCGCAGATGTAGATTCGGGCGGCCTTTACCTTCCGGGGAACGGAAATGTCGGTATAAAGAACGGGATGCCAGTCGCTGCTGAAAGCCGGGCTTATCCATTCGGCCTCCCAGCCTTCTTCAAGTTTCCCGGTTTCAAACCACGCGATCCCGCTTTGCCCTTTTTCATCCCCTATTTCCGCGCTTACCCGCCAGTAGTAACGGGTGCGGGGAAGGTAACCAGCCGCCGGAAGGGGGTAGCAGATATTGTCTATATCATTTCTAAGGCCGCTGTCAAAAATAAGGCGGGAAAAATTTTCGTCTTCCGCCAGCTCGACGCGGAATCCGGCGGCTCCCTCAGCTTTCCTGTCCGTTTCTATTACCCACGACAGGCGCGGGATTTCCCCCAGCCAGAACCCCAGGGGGTTTTCAATATGGTTGGTTAGCATGCTGCTGATACGTATCATCTTATACCTCCATCAAGAAGCTAAACGCAGGCAGGCGGAAAGAACCTCCGCGATAATCCAGGAGGGGTTCCAGTTTGACGTGCCCCCCCGCCAGTCCTGCAAACGGTTCAACGAATCCCCGGCCTGGCTGTAGTTCGTCTGATAGTACTGTTCCCCCTGTTCCCCCGGCACGGTAAAGCCCCAGTCTCCGGGCTTTCTGCAGACCCCGTGCGTCCACGCGTCCAGGATCATCTGAGCGCAGTCCCGGTACATGGTATCCCCCCTCAGCCTGCCATACTCATCGAGTTCTACTGGTGAAAAAAACACGTCAAGATGGTGATTCTGGACACTGACCCCCGGCCAGCCGCTTACCCGGAAACCTTCCCTTTCGCAGGGGCTTCCCGGTTTAAGCGGCGGTTCCCAAAAATAGAGAAAGGTAAGTATCCAGTCGGCGGCTATCCCCGCCCATTCAAGGTAGCGATCCTTTCCGGTTTGACGGTGCAGTTCCATTGCGGCGATGAAGAAGTACATCCCCGCTTCCTTGTCTTCGCAGCGGGCGTCCAGAGTGGCATAGGCGAAAGGGTACCGCATAGTTTCGGCGCTAAGCCGGTAGTACCTTTCCATTACATCTTCGGCATAAGAGATCCATTCGGCCTTTCCCAGGCAGGCCCCCGCTTTCGCCAGGGCGATAACGCAGGGGATGCCGGCGGAAGTTGTTTTATGCAGGGCCGGGTTCCCCTCCCGATCCCACTGGAGGGGGTATATCCCCTGGTCTGTTAAACGGGCGGGCGAGCTAAGAAAATCCATAACGGTCCGGATGAAAGTTTCCCACGCTTCAGGAACAGAACGGCCTTCTTTTTTCAGCAGCGCCATAATGTCCAGCAGATCCCCGGCGCTGCTTCCCGTCATCCTGCTTGAATAACCTTCCCTGCCGGACTGGTGGCTTATGGTTCCCCAGCGTTTCTCCTCAACGACATAGTAAGCGGAAGGCGCCCCGGAAGATCCCCGGAGGGAATTGCGGGCAAAGAAATCGGCGGCGGCCATCCCCCTTTCTATAGCCGCGGGATCCCCGGCGCGCAGGCCCTGAACCAGGTCGCACCAGGCCAGTTTCAAACATTCCCCTGTCCACGCGTAGAGAAAATAATCCGGCCGGCCCGATATATTTCCAAAATCGTTGGCCGAACCGAAGCATAAATAACCGGCAGCTTCCCCGTCTTGGTACCAGCGGGAAACCAGGCAGTTGTGTTTCAGTTTTGCGAGTTCTTCCCGGCTCATAAGGGGCTTTGTCCGGGGGCGGTAGATCTTCCATCCTTCCCTAACCAGACTGCGGAAGCCCATCCCCTCTTTCCTGTCCGTATCCCAGGAAAGGTAATGTTTTTTCCGCCAGCTTGCCCCGGCCGCAAGGGAACTGTAGGGGTAAGGGTAGTCCCGGTGGCCGCCTTTGGCGGCGTACACCGTATCCTTTTCCCCGTTGAACATAAGGCCGCCGCTGAGGGCCGCCGCCGTATAACCGCTTTCCCCTTTCAGAAGGCCCAGGCTCCAAAAGGAATCGAAATCCCCGGCTGCGGGGGAAGGTTCCGCAAAGATACTGAAGTGCGGCCAGTCCTTCCCGGCCTTCCATTGGATATTAAGCGCGGGTATCGGCAAACGGTGTTCCTCGGCAATGTAACCCGCGCCGGGGACGGAACCTGCTTTCGGTATAAGGCGCTCCGGATCGGCGGAAGGGTTATCGTTATAGAGACAGTGGGGGAGGGTGAATTTCGCCCCTTCAGCCCAGGGCATGGGAAAGCAGATCCCCGCCATAGCGTCGTTGATAAGGGCGCCGTGATTTTTCCATTCGCTTTCCATGACCAGGCCCTTTTCCGGGTCAAAATGAAAACGGAGCCCTGCCTCTGCGCCGGGAAAAGCGCCGGGGATAAAGATCTCTATATTTTCTTCCTGCCCGCGGATCTCCGCCTTACCGGTTGCCGCGTAGCAAAACTCCCAGGGCCGCCCCCGGGAAAAACTCAGCATCCCTGAAAGGGGGAAAGCGGCTATTTCAGCCGTTCCCTTTAAGAAGGCAAGGACAATCGCCGTTCCCTGGCCCCTAACTTCCAGGCTTTTACCGCCCATCGTTATACGATGCGTCATCATCAAAAACCGCCTCCCGCAGGTGTTTATACGCCGCTTTGCCCGCGCCGTAAAAGGAGAACCCAGTCATTGTGCCCGGTTTTTTTCTCAGGCGGGCTGAAGGAAAAGGATCCTTCACAATCAAAAACGCCGCAATAACTGTAAATTCCGGCGGCGGGATCGAACCACCAGCCCCCGGCCTGTTTCCATTTGCTCCTGCCAAGGTTCAGCGTAAAAGTTTTACCGCTGTAGGTGTAGGCAAGAATAAAATTTTCCCCCATAAACGCGGAAACCCTTTCGTAGCCTTCCCCCCTGTCTTCGACAAGTTCCCCTGCCGCCTTTCCCCGGGAAAAGCCCACACTGTTCATGAGCGCCGCCAGGTGCCCCATCTGTCCCGAACCGGGATCGTGCAGGGCGGTTTTCCATTCGGATTTAACACCGTAGCTTCCCGGGCCGTATTCTTTTTTATAGAACTGCATAATTCCATTGTGGCCGTAGCTGTGCCCGCAGGCCCCCTCCAGCACCGACCAGTATGCGTAACGGCGGACATCGTGATCCTGCCAGTAGGGCTGCGAAGGATCGTGAAGGCCCTGGGGGATCTGCTCGTAGGAAGGCTCCCCGTCCAGCGTGGGCCGTTTTTTCCCGGCTTTATAATCCCTCTCCACATAACGCCAGTTGTCTTCCCCGAACCAGCCCTCCTTAGCGGTATTGTCATCCCACTCTTTAAGGGATCTCTGATCGTAACGCCGGTGCCCGGACTGGAACATGTTGAAATCCAGCCAGGGCGAATCGGCAAACCAGAAACTGGATGAGGTTCTGCCGAAGGGGTGGTAACCGATCAGCTGATCCGGGGCCAAACGCTTAAGGGTGTTTCCCAGAACATCCCATACATCCCCGCCTGTGTCTCCGCGGATATCCCCGCCCAGAATCCAAACGATGTTCTTCCGCTTTCCCCAGCGCTCCGCCAGGAAAGCGGCGTATGGCGCGGCTTTTTCAGCCGTCAGGAGCTTTTGTTTTACCATGGAACCCCAGGCCGGCAAAAGGCCCATGTAAAGGCCCAGTTCCCCGGCCTTGTCCAGCACCGCGTCCGCGTAGCGCCAGAATTCCCCCTCTTTGTCAGGACAGGCAAAATCGTTGTTCCGCAGGGCGCAGGAAAGCTGGTTGTTGTTCAGGGGGAGGCTGCTGTCTCCGGAATCGGCCTTTGGCAGGGTATGGATCAGGGTGGCCTGAATTACCGTGAACCCCTTATCCCGGCGGTTTCTGAGATAGAGCCCGGTTTCCTCAAAAGTCAAATTCTGAAACAGCAGCCATGCGGTATCGCCCAGCCAGAAAAACGGCCGCTCCCCGTTGGCCAGATAACGCCCGTTTTCCTGTACCCTTAAAGGGCCGTAGTCCCAAGGTTTTTCCGTGTTCGTCATTTTTCTCCCCCAGCCTTCTCAAACACGAGCAAAGAGATACTGTGCGAAGGCATTTCAAAATCGTGCGCGATAACCCCGTCTTTAACGTCTATCAGTTTATTCTCCAAACATTCAAGGGAATCCCGGCTTTTTATCTTCTCATACTGTTTTTTGTCCGGATACCAGGGCTTTCCCTGTCTTTCCCATTCCCCGTAGGGATTGGAATGATCCCTGTCGATCCGGTAATGCGTAAGAGAAAAACTGCCGGAACCCCCTGCCCCCGAAACGGTTAGGCGGATGCGGTTGGAGGAGTTGATGTCCCGGTCGTCATGGTGGCTGTAGATAAACACCTGAATTTCCCCGTTTTCCCCCCGCGCGCCGAAACCGGAAACATCGGCGCGCCGTTCATCCCCGTCGAAGATCGTGATATTGTTTCTACCCTCGGCGTAAGGTTCAGCCTCTTCCGGCGGCAGCGCGCCGGAACTGGAAAAGCCCAGTTCCTCCCGGCCGAGTTTTCCGAATATGGCAAAGAGATTGAAAATAGCCTTGTTGATACCCATCGTCGAGAAGGTCCGCGTCCCTTCGAAACATCGTTCGGCCGGGAAAAGGAATGCCCAGGCCAGGGGTTTTATACTTACGCCGTATTCTTTCGCAAGGGAACCGATTTTACAATAGGCAGCCGCCGTATAAGTCGCGTAATACTCCGTGTTACGGAAGATAAGGTTACTGTTGTCGTAGTAACCCCCCGCGGCCCAGCCATCGGGATCGGCCTCGGAAAGAACCACCTCGCGGCCGGAAAAACCGCTTTTCACGATATCGTCAAGACCGAACCGTATGTGCCTGATCAAATTTGAAACGGAAGGGGCCTCTTTTTCCGCCTTCACCGTAAAGCGGAAACCGCCCCCCTTGGCATGGTAGGAAATAAAGTCAAGACGGGTTCCCGCCGCGCCGGAGTAAAAGTTTACCCCGCTTTTACAGTGTTGCAGAAAATAGCTAAAAAACTCGGAGGCAAGACGGCCCCGGATAAGCGTGGTAACTCCGGGGCCGCCCAAACGAAGATCCGGTCCCGCCGCGTGTAAGGCGTGTTCCGTATAATCAAATAATTTGCAATATTCGGCAACGGAACCCCGCCAGTAGGAAATGTCAGGTTCATTCCAAAGCTCGAAATACCAGGTCTCAACCTGTTCTTTTCCGTATTTATCGGTAAGGTGGCGCCCGAGGGCTTCTATCAGCGCGTGCCACTTGCCATAGTCTTTTGGCGGGCAGCTCCAGCCGTCTTGCATGTAGCGTCTTGCGGCCTGTTTTTCTTCGATTTTGGGCAGATAAGACGTGTCAACAAGATCCATGGGCATAAACCCAAGTTCAAGGAAAGGCTTGTTCCCCGTCTCCAGGTATGAGTCAACGATTTTGTCGTATATTTCGAAATTGTAAACAGGATTGCCGTCCGCGTCTTCGGTATATATATTGGTCGAACCGTATTTTGGAACACCGTTACAGTTGCCCGTGTTGAACATAAAATGGGATCTGATGTAATAGGCTTCGTGTTCCAGTTCCCCGAATTTCCGCAGAAGCTCCAGCCCTTCGGGCGTATAGGCGAAATTACATTCATCAAACCCGATGTACCGCCAATAATGTTCCAACACGCCCCGGCTTTTCCCGGCATCAACCTGTATCTCTATATCCTTCTTCATCGCTTCTACCCCTTGAGAGAACCTATCATAAGCCCGCCGGCCCGCGCCTAGCCCGGAGATCCCGCAAAATGCCTGTCCTGCGGGGCATTTTGCGGGGCTTGTCCGGCAAGCGGCCAGGTTGTTGGACAAGCCTGCTGTTCTTCCGTTTTTACTTCATGTACTTTTGGTAAATAGCAACAAGATCTCTGGAACCCATTCTGTCAAGCTCGGCAAGATACGCGTTCCAGGCGGCGTCACTGTTTATGTCCCGCACTCCGGTAACAAATTCAGCAATAGCCTGCTCCTTAAAGGGGTTTAGAACAGCATTGATATCCGCCATCCGTTTGTTATCCGCGTCATCCAGCGCGGTGGGAGGGATAAAGTACCGATCGGGGATAGCGTTGGCCGTATCGCCGCTGGACCAGGGAATCAAAGCGCCCAGAAGAAAGCTGGGATTTTTGAACGCCGCCTCATGGAGGCTCTTGTCGCCCGTGGCAAGCCATTTGTTAATAGTGTCTATATCCTGGGCCTGCTCGCCATACCTGTTTCTTTTGTTCATCAGCATTGGATTCTGGACATACCAAAGGCTGTTGGCCGCCATCGAGGTCTCGGCTAACAAGCGTTTGTAAAGAGCGGGTTTTCCGTCAAGGCCGAGGGCCCCCGGATCCGGTTCGGTCCAGGATACTCCCTTGTTGTGCTTGCCGTTTAGAAGCATCTCCAGATTCAGCATATAGTCAAACAACGCTACTGCCAACTCCGGATCTTTGCATTTATCGGTGATAAACCAGCTGGGCTGAAGTATGCCCCAGGGATCCCGGTTTGTCGCCCAATGCCGCCCGCCCGGGCCGTTCATGGGGTACAGAACGAACATTTCAGGCCAGCGCGGGTCGGTAGTGCCGACAACGTCGTGGGAGTAGCTGCTCAGCATAACACCCGCCACGGGAGCCGGGTTTTTGACCAATGATTTTAACTGATCGCTCGTCAGGGTAAACGCGTCTTCCTTGATAAGTTTTTCCCGGTAAAGCCCCGCCATATATTTAAGGGCATCCCGGTATTCATTTAAGCGGTACTGTTCGGTAACTTTCCCGTCGTACAGGGCGAGCCCGAAATTGGAAGTATCATAGACAAAGGGCATAAAGGATTTGGCGAAAAAAGCCGTGGCAAGACGGATGTCGCGGAACACGAGAGGCACCTCGTCGTTTTGGTCCCCGTTCCCGTTTACGTCATTATCCCGAATCCAGCGGAGATAAGCGGTAAATTCATCCAGAGTGGCGGGAACTTTGCGGTTGTTGTCCCGCACCCAGGGCATATAGTACCAACCCCGGCCCCGGATGTACATTTCCCATACAGCGTCGTCTACCCTGGGCAGAGAGTAAAGTTTCCCGTCAGAACTGCGGAGTTTTTGATTAAGCGCGGGATATTCCTCAAAGGCCAGGGCGATATTCGGATAACTCAAGGGATTGTAAGCGTCCAGGGGAACAAAGATTCCCTCAGAGGCCCAGTAACACATATCATTGTAGGGGAGGCTCCGATCGTTAATGATATCAGGATAATCCCCCGAAGCCAGAAGCAGATTCCTCCGCTGGCTTTGTTCCGCGCTTGATACGGCGATGAATTCAAGCTTGACGCCCGTAGCGTCCACCACTTCCCTGGTATAAGAGTTATCCTTGTAATCGTAGCTGGTGATCATCTGATTGGAGCCGAGGGGTATAAACATGGTAAAAGTGGTCCTGCCGTCGGTAACGAAAGGAACGCTTGTGTACTTCTTGCCGGATTCCGCTGCCGCCGCGGATGCCGGCGCGCCGCCCTGGGATCTTCCGCCCGCGAAAACAGACGCTGCCATCAAAGCAACAAACAAAAAAGCAATCATCTTTTTCATCTTAATCTCTCCTTAAAAAAATTGTATAACCGCAAAGCGGCTATTGTTACCACCGAATAAAATTAGCGTTGTTCGAAAACTTCAGCTTCCGGACAACTTCCGCTAAAACCGCAAAACGCAGAGCATTTTGCAAGACTTGTTCGCCGGCCGGGTTGTTGAACAAGCCCGTTCATTCCTTGAGCGAACCTATCATCATTCCCCTGATAAAATACTGCTGAATAAAAGGATAGAGAATCATCATGGGCAATGCCCCGACGACCAGTACCGCATAGCGGAGCTGCTGAAAGAGTTCCTGCAGCGCCGCCATACCGCCGGGATCCATTATGGCTACCATTTCCGGGGGCACCTGGGCGATAAAAAGTATGTCCCGAAGCACCATCTGGAAGTTAAAAGTGCCGGGCTTGGTAAGATACATCATGCCGGAAAAATAGCTGTTCCAGATTCCCACCGCGTTAAAGAGGACCATCACCGCGATAACCGGCGCGGCCAGCGGTAAAGCAATAGTAAAAAAGAAACGCACATCCCCGCAGCCGTCTATGTGGGCGGCGTCTAAAATACCGGCGGGCAGGCTGGTTTGAAAATAAGATTTGACAATGATCATGTTGTAGCAGGAAAACCCCGCCCCTACTACCAAGGCCCAGCGGCTTCCCACCAGGTGCAGGTTCCGCATAAGCAGATAACTGGGAATGATGCCGCCTGAAAAAAACATGGTTATAACAAAGTATGTCAAGAAAAATTTGCGATCCGGTATGTCCCTGCGGGAAAGGGGATAGGCGCATAAAAGGATGAGGGATACTGAGACCGTGGTTCCCCCGGCCACGTAAAAAATAGAATTCAGAAATCCTGAACGGATGAGACTGTGATTAAACACGGCCTTATAAGACGCCAGACTGAATTCGACAGGCCAAAGCAGCACCTTGCCGACAGCAATCGCTTCAGGCGAACTAAACGAGCAGGAAACCACATAGATAAGGGGATACGCCACCGAAAACCCGGCGATAGCGAGAAAGAGAAAACAGCAAATCTGGTACGATATGTCCGGAGCTGAAAGTTTCATTAAAACATCCCCTCCCCGGTAAGTATGTTGGAAATCTTATTCACGATGAGGGTGAGGATAAGCCCCACCGCATTTTGAAAAAGCCCAATGGCGGTACCGAAAGAATAATCCGCCCGGCTG
>JAIRRU010000216.1 GCA_031255815.1 Treponema sp.
TCCTGTTCCTCCGGGGAGGCGAAAAGTTTGTAGAGAAGGTAGATCTGGCTGTTTTGCGGGTCCTTCGGCTCCTCAACTCCCTGGGAATTGGTAACGATCCGCATGATGAGCTTGCGGAGTTCCTTCTCCGGGGCAAAGAGGGGGATGGTGTTGCCGTAGCTCTTGCTCATCTTGCGGCCGTCCAGGCCCGGCACCACCGCCACGTTTTCCCGCACCAGGGCCTGGGGAATCTTTAGCACTTCCTGCTTGTAGTTGAAATTCACCGCCTGGGCGATATCCTGGGCCATCTCCACATGCTGCACCTGGTCTTTGCCCACGGGAACCGCGTCGGAATCAAAGAGGATGATGTCCGCGGCCATAAGCACCGGGTAGGTAAAGAGCCCCATGTTGATCCCCGCGTCCGGATCATCCCCCCTATCGGTGTTGGCCTGCAGCGCCGCCTTGTAGGCGTGGGCCCGGTTCATCAGCCCCTTGCTGGTAAAGGCCATAAGCTGGGTGGTAAGCTCAAAGGTTTCCGGGACGGAACTCTGGCGGTAAAAGATCGTCTCTTCCGGATCCAGGCCCGCGGCCAGCCAGCCGGCGGCGACCTGGCGGATCAGGGAGGAAAGTTCCTTCGGATCTTTAACGGTGTTAAGGGCGTGGTAGTCCGCGATAAAATAGCGCGTGTCGTATTCCCTGGTCAGTTCCAGGGCGGGCCTGATGGCCCCGAAGTAGTTGCCGACATGGGGCATTCCGGTCGCTTTAATTCCGGTAAGGGCGATCTTTCTCATGATAAGGCACATTATAGCAAATTCAGCGGAAAAAAAACAGACGGACGGCGCTAAGCGCCTTGTTCACACGAAACTGTCTGATAAACCCGCCGGCTTTACCGGGCTGCCAAAAAATTGAGCCGCGAAGGGCGCGAACCGCACTAAGCCGGGTTGAACCCCCGGGCTCAAGGAAATTGAGATAAAGTATCGAGGTTTTCGATGAAAAAGCTCATGCGGTTCGCGGTTATCCTTTTATCCGTACTTTTAGCCTAAACAGGGCGCTAAGTCCGGCGCAGGAGGCTGAGCACCTCGTCCTGGGAACAGGCGTTAATAACCCGTTCCCTAACGGCATCATCCTTCAGCACGGATCCGATGGCGGCCAGGAACTGGATGTGGGGGCTGGAAGTCCGTTTGGGGGAAGCCACCATAATGAAAAGCCGGGAGGGTTCGCCGTCTATGGAGTCGAAGCTGACGCCGTCCTTTTTTATGCCCACCGCGGCGCAGATGTCCTTAACGCCTTCGGACTTGGCGTGGGGCAGGGCGATACCGTGCTGCATGCCGGTACTCATAGTTTTTTCCCTCTCGAAGATGTCTTTAAGAACCCTGTCGCGGTCGCTCAGCCTGCCGTGGTAGGCCAGGATATCCACCAGTTCGGTCAAGACCTCGTCTTTAGTGCCGCCCCGCAGTTCCGTGGCGATACATTCCCCGCTGATTATCGAAAGCAGTTCCTGGGCGGTCCGGCCCCGGCCGTCCATCAGATCTTTCCGCAGGGAAGCGGGATCCGCTGAATCCTTAAGCTTCCCGATGGCATCGGAGAGGCGCAGGATTACTTCGTACACCGCCGTCTTTACAAAAGGCATGTCCGCCTCGCCGGTAATGATAGTAACGCTGTTTTCCGCCTCGGTGATGGAAAGGGAAATATCGTCCTTCCTGGCCTGGGAGATCCCCTCGTTAATGTTCATCATCTGGACGAAGAAACCTTCGCCCCGCAGATCCTTCAAAAGGATGTCGATAACCAGATCGGCGATCTCGTCATTCTGAAAATCCCAGGAAGCGCTGACCGAATCTCCGGTCTTGACGGGGTTCCGCGCCCCGGAACCGGGCATCTTGAGGGTAAAACTGAGAAAGGGCGGCGCGACGAAGGTGGTAAAGAGGGTCATCAGAATAACTACGGCAAAGAGTTTGGTATCCAGAATATCCGAGGCAAGGCCGATGCCGGCGATGATAAGGGCCACCTCGCCCCGGGGGATCATGCCGGTTCCGATCCGCAGGGCCCCTTTAAGGTTGAAGCCCAGGAACAGGGCCGGGACGCCGCATCCTATTACCTTGGACACTATCGCCGCCAGGGTGTAGACGCCGCCGAAGATCAGTACCGGCGGGGAAAAGATCTCCCGCACATTGACCATCATGCCCATAACGGCGAAAAAGACGGGGACGAAAAATTCGTAAAGCCCGTGGATCCGCTCCTGAATAATGGGGGCGATGTCGGTCTTGGACAGGGAGAGCCCGGTAATGTAGGCGCCGATGATCATGGCGAGGCCCTGCTTCTCAAAAACGCCCGCCAGGACAAGGGCGATCCCCAGGGCAAGGATGGAAAAATCGTAGCTGTGCTTGAAGGTCTTGAGGAAGACGGCAAGATGCTTTGAAAAGACAAGGCCCAGAAGGGTAAAGCCCAGCCAGATACCGAAAGCCTTGCCCGCGATAGCCAAAATCACCAGCGGGCTGAACCCGGCGCCCTCTGAGTTGTTCAGCACCGTCACCACCCCCAGCACCACGGCCAGGGCGACAATCCCCAGCACGTCGTCAAAAACCGCCGCCGCCAGGGTGGTAACCCCTTCGGGGGTATCCATCTTTTTGTGATCCGAAAGTATCCTGGCGGTAATACCCACCGAGGTGGCGGTCGAGAGGATGCCCAGGAAGCGGCAGCGGGGGTCGGTAAAGGCCGTGCGGAGGAGCACGGCCCCCGCCAGGTTCCCCAGGGCAAAGGATGCCAGCACCCCGCCGATACCGATAAGCCCGCCCGCCACCGAGTAGCGGAGGAAGAGCCCCAGGTCGGTTTCCAGGCCCGAGGCAAAGAGGAGGACAATCGAAGCCACCATGGCAAAGGCGTAGAGTTCGGGGCTTACCGCGAGGGTCTCCCCCGGCGGCAGCGGCCCGGAGGAAAAGAGACCCTGGGGAAAACCCGGCAGGGGAATAGCCCCCAGGGCATAAGGGCCGATAAGCACCCCGGCGAGCAGTTCCCCCAGCACCTGGGGAACCCCGAGCTTTTTAACCAGACGGCCGCCCAGACGGACCGCAAAGATAATAACACCTAACTGTAGTACCAGGGAGGCCATAAGTTCCGTGGTTTCCATGCATACTCCTTCGGACGGGCCTCTCTGCCTTAACCCGGAGGCAAACCCGCCGCAAAAACAAGAGCGAACAACAGAGGCCCTCCCGGGGCTTAGCCGGGTTGTTCCAAATCTACGCTTTTAGCCCAATCAAGGCA
>JAIRRU010000231.1 GCA_031255815.1 Treponema sp.
GAGCCGGGCCCAAGACCCGGGCGGAACCGGCCTGGGCCTTGCCATTGTCCGCCACATAGCCCTGATCCACCAGGGCGCGGCGGAAGCGGAAAGCCACGCCGGGGAAGGCTCCACCTTCCGGCTGCGGATTCCCCTTCGACCCGCCGGGAAATTGAGCCGCGAAGGGCCCGAGCCGCACTAACCTTAGGCCAAAACTTCCCGAACACCAGAAATCCAGGCTGGAGCCAGGCAAAAGCCAAAGCTGCCGATGTAAAAGTTCGTGAGGTCCGTGTGGTTAGTGGCTATTTTTTATCCGTACTTTAGCTCAATCAGCCTGCTAATACCTTGCTTAGGCTAAAATGTAAAACCGCCGGCTCCCGCCCTCGCTTGACATTCGGCTGCAATTAGGATAAAGCCACAGGTTATGGGTGAAATCATGGGAAAGAGCCGTGGGTAAAAAGCGTTTATTGATCTTCTTTCCGGCCCTTGTTTTGACCTTCCCGCTTTTCGCCTACTTGCCGGGGGATCTGGTACTCAACCCGGAACTCCAGCTGGGCTTCGAGATCCCCATGATACGGCAAAACACCGGCTACCCCGAGGGAAAGGAAGACGGCAGCTACGTCAGCCTCGGGTTCTGCTGGGGTTTGCGGCTCTCCGCCTCCTACCGCCTGAACAGTTTTTTTTCCGTTGCCGCCGGTGTCGGTTTTGAGGGGGTTCATAACCAGTACAATTTTACCTACTACATCCCGGCCAGCGAAACCGACTCCTATACCGAGCGCTGGACCTACGACACCTACTATTGGGTCATACCCGCCGGGTTCCGGGCCCATTTCCGGGCGCTCAGCCTGGGCGCGGGGCTTTCCGGCTACATCCCCCTGTTCACCGATTTTTCAGGGGAGGCAAAACAAAGCAACGAGCTCTTACCCGTTGCCGACGAAAACTTTAAGGCAGACCCCTTTCTGGGCGCTTACTTCGACATCGGCTATGACTGGGCGGAAAAAGACGAGTATCCCCGGGGCTTTAACATGAACCTGCGGGTAGAAGCCTCTTTCAGCGACAAAATCGCCTCCGGGAACGCGGATTACAAGACTTTCCGCCATATAGCCATCTCCCTTACCGCTGGCTACAGCTTCCGGGCCTCCAACTTGAAGTCAGGCAGCCCGCCCTGAAACTCCCCGCGCAGGCGGGTTCTTGGGCATCACCCCTTCGGCGCGGATAAAAGCCGGCTGATATTGGCGGGAAAGGATATTCCCGGTATACTAGGAAACCTTATGGAACCAATTATTTTAGCTTCCGGTTCTTTACGGCGGCAGGAGTATTTCAGAATTCTCGGCCTGCCCTTCAGCATCATGTCACCGCTTATTGACGAATCGCCGGGGGACATCCGGAACCCCGGAGAACTGGCTGAGACGATGGCGGTTCGTAAGGTAAAAAAGATAATCGAGGTAATGAAAAGCGGCAGCCCCCCCTGGATATGCGGGGCCGATACGGTTATCTCCGACGACGGGGATGTGTACGGCAAGCCCCAGGATCGGGAAGACGCCCAGCGTATGCTCCGGGGGCTCCAGGGAAGGGATCACCAGGTGTTTACCGCCGTAGCCCTTTACTGCGACAACAGCAGGAACATCGATTGCCGTTTGATTCAGAGTTCCGTAACTCTCGCCCCCCTTACGGAGGGGGAAATCGAGTGGTACCTCGACACCGGGGAATGGCAGGGAGTTGCCGGTTCTTACCGGATCCAGGGGCTGGCAAGCTGTTTTATCGCCTCGATAGACGGCTCCTACAGCGGTATAGTGGGCTTGCCAATGCATGAATTTTATGTCATGCTCAGGGCCAACGGCTACCCTTTCGGGGAGTAGCCTCATTTTCCGTTGCCCCCTGGCGGGCAGCGAGATAGAGGGAAGGCTGGCAAAAACCGCGGGTTTTTGCCGTGGGAATTTTCCTCACGGAAAACTCAAGGATGGGGATCTTAGGCGGTTTTCATCTCTAGGAGGTTTCCGGGCGGAAGATTCCGGGAGGAGGTTGTTTTGGCGGTTGTTACCATGAAAAGCCTGCTTGAATCAGGCGTCCATTTCGGTCATCAGGTAAAACGCTGGGATCCCCGGATGAAGAAGTATATCTTCGCCGAGCGGAACGGAATTCACATTATCGATCTGCAGAAGACTATCCAGTCCATCAAAGACGCCTATGAGGCGGTTCGCAAGACGGTGGCTTCGGGTAAATCCGTCTTGTTCGTCGGTACCAAGAAGCAGGCCCAGCAGGCGATTCAGAAAGAAGCCGAACGCTGCGGCATGTTCTACGTGAACAACCGCTGGCTGGGCGGTATGCTTACCAATTTTGTTACCATCAAAAAATCCCTGCTCCGTCTTAAAAAGCTGGAAAAAATGGAAGTGGACGGCACTTTCGAGAACCTGACCAAGAAGGAAATCGCCTCCCTGGGCAAGGAACGGTCAAAGCTCCAGAAAAACCTGGGGGGCATCAAGGAGATGAAGGATCTTCCGGGGGTTCTTTTCATCATCGACACCCGCAAGGAAGCCATCGCCGTAACCGAGGCTCAGCGCATGGGTATCCCCATTGTCGCGGTGGTGGACACCAACTGTAACCCGGAAGGCATAGATTACCCCATTCCGGGCAACGACGACGCCATCCGGGCGATCACCCTCTTTACCCAGATTATCGCCAACGCGGTGGTGGAGGCGGACAACGAGGTGGGCTTAAAGATCATCGAAACCCTGGGGGACGAGGACGAAAACATGGAAGACATCATGACCGACGCCTCCGTCAAGGAGGAGGATCGGGAAGTCGATATCGAGTCCTACGCCACCGCTGAAACCGGCGCGGCGGTTCGCGAAAACGCGGGAAACGCGGAAACTGAGGAAGAAGACGAATTGCCGGTGGATGTTGACAAGGTTTACGAAGAAGAATAGGCAAAGAAGGAGTTAGGATCTATGGCTGTTAGCGCAGAAGAAGTAAAACGGCTCCGGGAAAAGACCGGGGCCGGCATGATGGAATGTAAGAACGCCCTGGTTTCCACTAACGGCGATATGGACGCCGCGGAGAAACTTCTCAAGGAAAAGGGGCTTGCGGCCCTGGAGAAGCGCTCCGGCCGGGCTACCAACGAAGGCAAGGTGTTTACCAAGATCAAGGGGGACGGTTCCGCCGCGGTGGTGGTGGAGCTTGCTTCGGAAACCGATTTTGTGGCCCGGAACCCGGACTTCATCGCCCTGGGGGGAACCATTGCCGAAAGGGCCCTGGAAAAGGCTTATACCGGGCCCAACGAGGAGCTTTCCGCCCTGGTAACCGACCTTGCCACCAAGATTCGGGAGAACATGAGCCTTAAACGGCTTAAAACGCTTACGGCCGGAACCGGAGAATACCTTACCCAGTACATCCACGGGGACGGAAACATCGGTGTGGCGGTTAAATTCCGCGCCGATAAGCCCGGCGCCTTTGCCGGCCAGGAGGCCAGGGATTTCGCTTTTACCATCGCCCTCCACATTGCCGCCTTCAACCCCCTGGCTTTAAGCCGGGAAAAGCTTGATCCGGCCTACGTCAAAGAGCAGGAGGATATCTTCCGCGCCCAAATGGAAGGGGATGAGAAATTCGCCAGGCTTAAAGAGTCAAAGCCTGAACAGTTTAACGGTATCCTAAAGGGCAAGCTGAACAAGCTGCTCTCGGAGATTTGCCTTCTGGAACAGGGTTACGTCAAGGATGAAAAGATCAGCGTTTCCAAGGCCCTGGAGGAATGGGGCAAGAAAATCGGGGCAAAAATAGACGTAGACGACTACGTTTACTTTAAAGTAGGACAGTAAGATGAATGCCGCTATTTCTTCCGCCGAAGACCGGATGAAAAAAACCGTTCAGAGCCTTAAAGACACTTTCGCGGGGCTCAGAACCGGCCGCGCTTCGGCCTCCCTCTTCGATAAGATCCGGGTGGATTACTACGGGGAAAAGTCCCCCCTCAGCCAGGTGGCCAACATCTCCATCCCCGAAGCCCGGCTTATCGTTATCCAGCCCTGGGAAAAGAACCTGATCGGGGAAATAGAAAAGGCCATCCGTTCCTCGGAGCTTTCCCTTAACCCCAGCAACGACGGTAAGGTTATCCGGATCAGCATCCCCCCCCTGACGGAGGAGCGGCGGAAGGAGCTGGCGAAGCTCGCCAAAGGCCAGGCTGAACAGAGCCGTGTGGCGGTGCGGAACATCCGCAGGGACGGGAACGAGGAGCTGAAAAAGCTCCTTAAAGACGGCGGAGTAACCGAAGACGAGGAAAGCAGGTACACCGAGGAACTCCAGAAGCTGACGGATACTTATATCGGCAAGATAAACCAGGTTCTGGAAGAAAAAGAAAGAGAGATTATGGATAATTGAATACGGAAACAGCCTCTGTTCCCGCCCATGTGGGGATTATCATGGATGGAAACGGCCGCTGGGCCAGGAGCCGGGGTATGGCCCGCACCCAGGGCCACCTGGAGGGTCTGAAAGCCGCCAAACGGGTGGTAAAGGCCGCCAGCGACATGGGAATATCTTACTTAACCCTGTATACTTTTTCTACGGAGAATTGGAAGAGGGCGGCGGAAGAGGTAGGCTTCATCATGGGCCTGGTAAAACAGTACCTCCGGGGGGAGCTGGCTTTTTACCGGGAAAACCGTATCCGCATCCGCCATGCCGGCGATCGGGAAGGCCTCCCCCCGGAAATCCGCCGGGAGATCGAGGCCGCCCGCGAAGACACCCGGGATTTTACGGGTATGCAGGTCATTCTGGCCCTGAATTACGGCGGCAGGGACGAGATTGTCCGGGCGGTAAACCGGGCCTGGCAGCTCAAGTCTTCCGCCGGGGCTTCCGGCGAACCCTGGCGGCTGAGCGAAGGGGAGATCCGCCAATGCCTGGATAACCCGGACGTGCCGGACCCGGATCTTATTATCCGCAGCGCCGGGGAATTCAGAACCAGTAATTTTCTCCTCTGGGAAGGAGCCTATGCGGAGTACTACATCTCTGACAAATTCTGGCCCGACTGGACGGGGGAGGATCTTGCCCGGGCGCTTCAAAGTTACGGAAAAAGGGAACGCCGTTTCGGAGGAATACGGGTATAGCGAATGAAAAAGACAG
>JAIRRU010000243.1 GCA_031255815.1 Treponema sp.
GTCACGCCGCCGATGCCAACATTCAGGGTGAAGTTACCAATATCGAGGCTTCCCCCGCTGTCAATCGTTACGCTCTTGCAGTCTGCGGACGGCGAGCTCAGAACGGGGGAGGGATAGGAAACCGCAGGAATTTCCACATCGTCCGTGGAAACTGGCACCGAATTGGTACTCCAATTAGCGGGGTTGCTCCAGTCGTTGCTACTAGTCCCTTCCCAGATTACCGGAGCAGCCCCCGCCGCCAGGGGAAGCAGCAGAAGCAAAAAACTTAAAATAAAACGCTTAAATCTCATCAACAGGCTAAGTTTAGCTTTTTTTGCGGGAAAAAAACAGGGGGAAACGATCCCGCCTTCTTACCAAGCCTCCGGCCCGCCCGCCCGCGCCGGCCTTTTGGAATTCCGCCTTCTCCCCAACCGCCGCCCGGGCGCCGTTTTCCGGACGGGCTGATTAGGCTAAAAGTATGGGTAAAAGGATAGCCGCTAAGCGCAGGAAGCCCGCGAACTTTTAGCCGAAAAGCCCGCTCTTCATCTAAATTGCCTTGAGTCCGAGGGGTTTTTAACCCGGTTAGTATGGTTCGTGCCGTTCGCGGCTCAATTTTTTGGCAGCCCGGTAAAGCCGGTGAACTTATCAGACGCTTTAGTGTAAACAAGGCCCAGGGAGCCCGATAATCGGGGTTTTTGCGGTACAAAGTGCCGCAAAAACCCACAAGCGCAACAGGCTCCTAGCGCCGGTACTTCATGCTTTCAAGGGAGGCGTCTCCCCGGGTAAAGGAGAACCAGAGTTCCCTGGCGGTCTTTTCCCGCAGAACCCGGTAGAAACTCTGCAGATCCCGCACCGCCTCTCCGTTGATCTCGGTAATAATATCCCCCCGCCTCATGCCGACCACGTCCGCGGGGCTGCCGGAAATTATCTGGCCCGCGACAATGCCCCGGGCGTTCCTGTCCAGGTTAAAGCCGCTCCTAACCTGATCGGTAAGGGGAAGGGGCAGCAGGCCGGGCCAGAGCCTCTTGTTGTCCGCGGCCAGCTCGTCGGTGCGGGCCTCGATGCGTACCCGGATATCCTGGGAAACGCCGTCCCGGATCAGCGTAAAGGCGGCCTGATCGCCGGCCCGAAGATCCCCTACTATCCTGGAAAGGGTGGTGGAATCCCGGGCTTCCCTGCTGTCCACATGGGTAATAAAGTCGCCGGGCACGATCCCTCCCTTATCCGCCGGGGAACCCAGGAAAACCTGGGCGGCCAGAGCCCCCCGCTTGCCCGTAAGGCCCATGGCCTCCAGCAGTTCCCGATCCGCGTCAACAAGGGAGACCCCCAGCCAGCCGTAGCTGGTGGAACCGGAGTCGATAAAATCGTCAATCGAGCGCTTGGCGTTGTTGATGGGAATGGCAAAGCCCAGGCCGATGGAACCGCCGCCGGAACTGTTGCTGGCGATCCAGGTGTTGATGCCGATCACCTCTCCCCGGATATTTACCAGGGCGCCGCCGGAGTTCCCCTGGTTGATGGAGGTGTCAACCTGGATAAAGTCGTTGATGTTCCCGGCCGGCCCGCCGGTCCTCCCCACGGCGCTTACAATCCCCATGGTAACCGAGGACATGAAGCCCAGGGGGTTTCCCACGGCGATTGCCCAGTCCCCGACCCGCACCTGATCCGAATCGCCCAGCACCGCCACCGGAAGGCTGTCCCCGGTTTTTATCGAGATCATGGCCAGGTCTTTGCGCTCGTCCTTCCCCACCAGCTCGGCGGAATATTCCTTGCCGTCTACGGAAACCACCACAATTTCGCTGGCCCCGTCCACCACATGGAAGTTGGTAAGAATGTAGTAGAGCCCGCTTTTATGCCGAACCAGTATCCCCGAACCCATGCCCTGGGCGCGGAACTCCCGCTCCTGGCCGCGCCCGTTGGGGGCGCCTTCCCGGGGGCCGAAGAAAAATTCCCAGGGGATGCCGGGGTAGTTGGGGATCTGCTGCCGCCGGACGGAAACCGTTTTTACCTCCACTACCGAGGGAAGCACCTTATCCGCCACCGACCGGAACGCGGTCTGAAGCCCCTCGGCCACCGCAAGGGCGTCCTGGGGTATCAGCACCGGGCTTTCCTGGGCCTGGACGGACTTCTGCCCGGGGGTGGAGCAGGAAAACGAAAGAAAAGCCAGGGAAAACCCAAAAAGAACCCCGATAAGCACCAGGTTGAACACTAAAAGATTTCTGGACGATAATTTTTGAAAAATATTCATAAATTCTTTTCTCCTTAAAAAAATATACTGCGGATCGTTTCAAAACAAGCCGGATTTTGGAACAATCCTGATTTTTTTACGATTTTTCGCGACGTCACTGTATTTCGTACACTACAAAATAATAATATTCCGGCCCGATGGTTACAAACGCGCTTTAAATCCGGCCCGGAAGCCCCCCTTGCGCCGGGACTTTTTCGCAAAGGTCAAATCCCGCCTTCAACTTTTTATCCGTCTTTTAAATAGAGTCTGTCCATAATGTAGACACATTATGGACAAACTTCCTTGAAAAATAGAAACTGGCTGCTAGGCGCCGCCGGACAGATCGTCCAGCGGTTCGGTAAGTATCTCCGCCTTGCCCCCGTAGAGCGCCACCGTATGCTCCCAGTGGGCGGAAGCCCTGTTGTCCGCGGTAACCACGGTCCAGCCGTCGTCCAGAACTTCCACCCCCCCGTCGCCCAGGGTTATCATCGGCTCAATGGCGATCACCAGGCCGTTATGCATCCGGGGATTCGCCCCGCGGGGGTAGTTGGGCACCTGGGGGTCTTCGTGGAGATCGAAGCCCACCCCGTGGCCGCAGAAATCCCGCACCACCCCGTAACTGCGGGAACCGGCGTGGCCCTGCACCGCCCGGGCAATCTGGAGCAGCCGATCGCCTGCCTTGACCGCGGCGATACCCTTGTAAAGGCACTCCCTGGTTACCGCGTTAAGGGCGCGGAGATCCGGGCTTACCTTCCCGGCTTCCACGGTCAGGGCCTGATCGCTGACAAAGCCCTCCAGATCGATGCCGCAATCCAGGGATACCAGGTCTCCGTCCCTGATCTTCCGCTTGCCGGGGATGCCGTGGATCACCTCGTTGTTGATGGAAACGCAGATTGCCGCGGGGTACGGGTTATCCTTGGGGCCGTAGCCCAGGAAAGCGGGCTTTCCCCCGGCTTTCCTGATCCAGATCCGCACCCAACGGTCTATCTCGGCGGTTTCCGCGCCCGGTTTTACCAGGGGAACCAGTTCCCGGTACATGGCGGAGAGGAGTTTGCAGGATTTCCTGATCCCCGCTATCTGTTTTTCGTTTTTAAGGCGTATCATCAAACATCCTAAACCTTGAGTTTGCGCCTGAGCCCGGCCGCGTTGGACAGGGCCGGATCCTTCTTCAGGGCCTCCCGCATAAGCGGCTCCGCGGCCGCGGCGTCCCCCATCCTCAGCAAAGTTTCGGCCATGGAACGCATCCACCGGGCCTCGTCCCGGGGGGGGAAACCCAGGCCCAGGAGGGTTTCCAAACATTCCACCCAGGTTTCAGCATCCACCCGGCTTTTCAGGCGCAAGCGTACCAGTTCCTTAAGGTAGCTCTCAATATCGTCCATAAAGTGCTTAAAGTAAGGCCGCCGCCGTTCCTCCCGAACCAGCGCGGCAAGAAGCAGGAAAGACTCGTGGCAACGTTCCCGCCTGTCAAGCTCCTCAGCCAGGATATAAACGCAGTCCATCCAGTCTTCCCGGTCCAGGTAGTTTTCCATGGCAAAGCCGATGCCGCCGTTCCGATCCCAAACGGCGATGGCCGCGTCTTCCTCAAGGTGGAGCAGTTCAAAAAACACCAGCTTCGCCTGGCTTGAAGGATCGTCCGCCCGCTCCCGCAGCCAGGAACGGTAGTCGAAATCGACCTTTTTTATAAAACGGCTGTAGGCCCGGTCGTACTCGTAGCGCCGGTCCCGGTCGGAAAGCACCTCGTAGGCGCTAAGGAGCTTCCGCATCGCCTCTTCCGCCGTCTTTCCCGCGATATCCGGATGGAGCTGCTTGGCCTTTTCACGGAAAGCCCGTTTAATCTCCTGGCTTGACGCGCTCTGCTTGACCGCAAGCAGGGAATAGTAATTTTCCATATTTTACAAACCGTGCCGGCGTTTCCCGAATCCTAGGCCCCGATGCGCTTGCCCAGCGCCTCCGCGTGGGGGGGGTTCAGGAGAATATCGCTCCAGTTTACCATCATCCCCTCTTTTTCCATGGCCTTCATCAGGTTGGAAAGGGCGCGGCCCAGGAAGAAACTGCCTTTTTTAACAAAGGCGGCGCTTTTCTTCCCCACCAGGCCGCTCCCCGCCCCCAGCACCCTGGAAAGAGGCTCGGGGATCTTGCCGGAGAAAAAGGAAACAGACTCGGCAACCACGGTGATATACTCGTAGCCGGGAAGGCGCATCCCGTCCTCGGTCCAGGCGTCCAGCAGATCAACCCGGTGGCCCATAGACTCCATACCCCTGGCCAGGGCCTTTACGTACTCGGGGATCCCCCCCCGGTTTTTCGGCATACTCACTACCGCTATTCTCATAAAACTGTTTCCTGCCTCCGCTTAAAATCGTGAGGCTTTTTCAAAATGCCGGATTTTGAAAAAGGCTCCTCGCTCACGCCTGCCGGTAAATCTGATCGATGTCCGGTTCCTTTACCAGCAGCACGGAACACTTGGCGTTTACCATAATTTCCCGGTGAGCCTGGCTGATAATATCCCGGGCGTTGCGTTCCTTCTCCCAGCCCCCCAGGATGATAAGATCCGCCTTCCGGTCGTCCGCCACGGTAAGAATCTCGGTGTACACCGCCCCCCGGCGGATCTCCCGTTCTATCCTGACCCCCTTGGCCCGGGCCAGTTCCTCCACAAAGGAAAGGTAGCGTTCCCCGTTGGAGGTAAGGCTTTTCTCGTATTCCTGGCTCTCCTCCTGGATGAATATCTTGCTCAGGGTAAGCTGCCTGATGGTGGCGGTATCCACCACGTAAGCCGCGGTCATCTTGCAGCGGTACGCTTTTGCCACAACGATAGCATACTTCGCCGCCAGAATAGAAGCGTCAGAACCGGTGATAGCCACAACAATATTGGAAATAGGGGGCTTTATCATTCCTTGCCGGCCTTCCTTTTTAACAGTTTACTGGTGAAGAAGGAATCCCTGTCCCGTTCTTCCAGAGCGGCTTCGATGTACGCCTTGGTATCCCGGGCGGTGGGGATAACCATCTTTTCCAGGGCGTTTACCCGGCGCTGGGTTTTCCGCAGCTCCCGGGCAAGCCGCCACGCGATGGTTCTGACCGCCGCCAGTTCCGTGCATATCTTCAGAAGCTCAAAGAATTCTAACACGGTTTCATCACATTCGGCAAACGAATTTGCCGGGGAGTACTTGAGCTCCGCTTTGGGCATACGGATCTCCAGCCCCGGCAGGGTCATTCCCGCGGCGCTAACCCGCTTTTCCTCCAACTCGAAACGGTAATGGATATCCCGGGCAAGCCGATCCGCCCGCTCCCGGCCCACGGCAACGAGCATCCGCTTAAGAGCCGGGTAGGCGCTTGCCGCCCGGGCGTCCAGATCCCGTTCCAGAAGCTTTACCTCCTCCACCTGGCGCATAAGTTCCATAACCAGGATCTCCCGCTTCTGCTCCAGAAGGTCGTAGCCCTCCTCCGCGGTGGCAAGGCGTTCCTTTACCCGGAGCAGGTTGCTCTTTGTGGGGGCTATCTGCTCCCTTGCCATAAAAATTCCCCCCGGAGGCTTTCCCGGAACTCCAACTTTTGGGAAAACCGCCCTTAATTGCGGCTGTTCCAAAACTTCGGTTTTTGGAACAGCCTGTTCCGCCGGAAACAAAGTTTCCGCGCCAAGCGGGTTTTTGAAACAAGCCCTGTTACCAGATTATACTATACACGGGCAAATGTCGAGTTGCGCGCTAAATTCCCCGCTCTTACGGCAGTATATTCCCCGCCGCGAGGTAGATGGCGTACCACTCTTCCCTGGTAAGGTTAATCTCCGCGGCTTTTACGCAGTCCCTCAGCCGGCTGGCGTTCATGGTGCCGGTAACCGGCTGGAAACGGGCGGGATGCCGCAGGAGCCAGGCCATGGCGATGGTAGTATCGCTCACCGAATAGCTCTGGGCGATCTCGTCGATCTTCGCGTTAAGCTCCGGAAAATCCGGATTCCCCAGGAACACTCCCTTGAACATGCCGTGCTGGAAGGGAGACCAGGGCTGGATGGTAATATCGTTAAGGCGGCAGTAGTCAAGGACGCTCCCGTCCCGGTTTACCGCCCCGCTGTCGCCCATATTTACGTGATGCCCCTGGGAGATCATGCCGCAGTGGGCGATGCTCAGCTGAAGCTGGTTCGCCACGACGGGCTGTTTAAGGTGCTTCTTCAGCAGTTCCACCTGCATGGGGTTCTGGTTGGATACCCCGAAGTTACGCACCTTTCCCCGGGCCTGCAGAACCTCGAACGCCTCCGCCACTTCCCCGGGCTCGACCAGGGCGTCGGGGCGGTGGAGCAGCAGCACGTCCAGGTAATCGGTTTTAAGCCGTTTAAGGCTCCCGTCCACGGATTTAAGGATATGCTCCTTGGAGAAATCGAAGGCCGTTTTCCGGCGTATCCCGCACTTGCTCTGTATAAAGATCTTTTCCCGCACCGACGGGTTCATGCCGATAAGCCCGGAAAAAAGCTCCTCGCAGGCCCCGTCCCCGTATACGTCGGCGTGATCAAAAAAAGAGGCCCCCAGCTCCAGGGCCGTCTTTACCAGTTTTTCAGCCTGGGCTTTTTCCACCCGGTTGATCCGCATACAGCCCACCGCGATAACGGGAACCTGCAGGCCCGAAAGACCCAAATTGATAGTACGCATGCCGTCCTCCTGGGAATAAGGCTGTTTCAAAGATTGAAGTTTCAGAACAGCCCCAGTCGCTGAAATATTAAGGGCTCAGCTTAACCTTATGTCAAGAGATAAGATATAATAGGACTCCATGACCAGGGAAGCGGCGGGAATTTCGGTATGGGGCTCGGTATGGAGGATTCTGGGCAGGGCCTCCCTCAGACCGGCGGCGGCGAAGTGCTTCGGCTCCATCTTTTACAACTTTTTTTTCTGCCAGTACCGGGCCGCCCTCTTCCTGCGGGAAAAAGCTTCCCGGGCCGGGGGCGGAAGCCCCGCCGGAGGCAAAGGCCCGGGCTTTGCCCCTGCCAAGGCCCGGAAAAAGATTCCGGTCTCCCGGGTGGATCACGAACTGGACGAAAAGATCCCCTTCAACCCGGACTGGATAAAGGTCTATCTGGACTTTGCCGCCTTCTGGATACGGGCCCTGGGCTTCTTGCTGAAAAGACACCGGGAACGGGCGGAACCGGGGCTCAGGGATTTCCTCGGCTCAATGGGAAGGCTCTACGCCTTTGCCGGGGAAGTGTACGGCAGGAACCTTTCCACCACAAAGAGACCCTTTTATATCAGGCGGCCCCGCTTCCTCCTTATCCACGTCTTCGATCCCCATCTGATGTGCGTTCCCAGCCTGCACGTGATGGTGGTTATCCTTACCTATACCAGATTCGCGGATCTGAGCGCCTCCCTGGAAGCGGGGAACGGCGGAAGGGCCGCCCGGGCAAGCGGGGTAAAACGGCGGGCCCAGGACATTACCGAGGCGATCCTCTACGTGAAGCAGCACAGCGTGAACTGCGTCGCCGCGGCAATGTACGCCATGACCAGTTTTGACCAGCGGCTTTTCCCCCGGGAAGAGGCCGAAGACTTTCTCGCCGGGCTCTTCAGTTCAGACGGGCGGGAGGATCCCCCCGTATCCGGCAGGAGGGGGAAGGTTAAGGCGGAGGACGGCGCGGCAATCCGCGGCTATATCGGCGCCCTCTACGCGCGCTTCCTCGCGGAAGGGGCGGCTTCCTCCTGGGAAAAGCCCCTGCTGGATTTTCTGCTTGTTGATCGAGCCG
>JAIRRU010000286.1 GCA_031255815.1 Treponema sp.
CAATCTCCGCAATCTCCGTTTCGGCGTCCGCGATGCGTTCGGTAAATTCCTCAAAACGCCTGCGATCCAGGAACATTTCGTCCCGCAGGTTCTTGAGGAGCCCCTCCTGCCCGGCCAGCTCCCGGCGGATAAGCCTTGCCTGTTCCTCCGCCGCCTGGGCCTGGGTGTTCATCTGGGCGCGGCTTACCCGCAGATCCTCCAGGGTTTTACGGTACTCGTCAATTTTAAGCCCCAGCTCGGCGTTGTCCCCGCGCAGGCCGGCGATCCTGCCGCGCCGTTCCTCTATGCCGTCCTTGGCGGCCCGTATCTTCGCGTCCAGAGCGCGTTTGCGGGTGATGATCCCCTGGGGGGTAAGGAATTCGTCGATAAAAGCGGGGGTGCTTTTCCGGTAGCTTTCAAACAGGGCCAGAACCCGGTCGATATCCCCCGCGGCCTCCGCCAGGGAGACGGCAAGCCCTTCGGCAATGCGGGCCAGATCCGCCGGGGCCGGCCCGCCGGAGCCGCCCCGTTCGGAGGCAGTCTTTGCCGCGGAACTCAGATCCCGGATCAGGGCTTCCCGGCCGGACAGCAGGGCCTTTACCCGGCCCAGGGACTCGGCCAGTTCGGCCTCGGTTTTCCGCCTTTCCGTTGCGGAATAACCGGCTTCTTTAAGCCCCGCGTCCAGGGCCGCCACGATATCGTCGGTAATAGCTTCCAGATCCCGCTCGCGGTCTTCCTGTTCCCGGGCCGTCTGGCGGATCTCCTCTTCAAGCCGGAGAACCTGGTTTTCGTTGTCCCCTATCCGGGCGCTGGCCAGGTAGATGTTTTCCTCGAAGGAACGGATATTGTCCTCGATATCCGCCACCTGCCTCCGCAGATTCCGGACTACATCGTCCTGCTCCTCCGCGTCGCCGCTCAGCTCCTCTATCTTTTCCCCTATGACCCGCTCCCGCCCCTCATTCTGCTCAATTTTTATCCGTATCTCCCCCCGCTGTTCAGCCAGAAGCTTGGCCTCTTTCTCCCGGGCGTTTTTTTCCACCGCAAGACCGTAGATGTTCTTCTGGTATTCCACCAGCTTCTCTTCCGTGGAGTTCACCTGGTCCATGTTTTCTTCCAGGGATCGGTTCGCCGCTTCCATTTCCTCCCTGATGCGATCCCGCTCCGCGCTCTGCCTCACCATGGCCTCTTTCCGCTCGTCCCGCTCGTATTTGAACTGTTTGAGCCGGAGAAGCTGGATGTCCAGCTCGAGCTGAAAGACCTCGTCCCGCAGAACCCGGAATTTAACCGTCTTTTCCGACTGGATCTTAAGGGTATCGTAGGAACGCTTTACCTCCCCCTGCACGCCTTCCACCTGGCGCATGTTTTCCTCGGTTTTGGCGAGGTTCCGTTCCGCCTCGGCGCCCCGGATCCTAAAACGGGTAATCCCCGCGGCCTCCTCAAAAAGGTAGCGCCGCTCGTCGGGCTTGGACGAGAGGATCTGGTCGATCTTGCCCTGTTCCATCACCGAGTAGGCTGTCTTGCCCACCCCGGTGTCCCAGAAAAGTTCCCGTATGTCTTTAAGGCGCACCGGCTGGGAATTGATGTAGTACTCGCTTTCCCCGGAACGGTAAAGCCGCCGCTTTATCTCTATTTCCGGCATATCAATGGGGAGGAGCCCCGCCTCGTTAGCCAGGGTCAGGGTTACCTCCGCCACATTGAGGGCCTTGCGGTCTTCGGTTCCGTTGAAGATCACGTCTTCCATTTTTTCCGCCCGCATGGCCTTGGAAGCCTGCTCCCCCAAAACCCATTTGACCGCGTCCACCACGTTGGATTTGCCGCAGCCGTTGGGCCCCAGAAGGGCGGTAATGCCGTCGGCAAATTCGACCTTGGTACGGTCGGCAAAGGATTTGAAACCAAACATGTCAAGATTCTTTAAGAACAAGGCAAACTCCGTGTCCCAATGTATCATCCGGGTGAAATCCATGGCAAGGTGAGGCTTCCAAAACCGCGGGTTTTGGAACAAACCCGGTCTTCCCCCGCCGCTTTACGGATCAGCGCTCCCCGCTAAGCTCGATGTCCCTTAACGTGTAAAGCCTCCCCGCCGGGAGCCCGTTGGCATAACTAAGATCCGTATAGCTTTCCGTGCCTTCCACGGTAACAAGCCGCTGTTGAAAATCCAGCAGCTTGGACTCCTCTTCCTGGTCTATGTACCACTCCCGGCCCTCGCCGCTAATCACCATCCGGGGGAAGGGGCCGCCCCCCACCAGGCGCACCCGGCCGGAGATCCGGATCCGGGTTTCCGTATCCCGCGCGGGCGGCGGGGCCCCGTTTCCCTCCGCCCCCGGAGCCTCCCGCTTTTTTTCCCGGCCCCCCAGCCCCAGGGCAAGGGCGGCGGAGGAGAACAGCAGCAGGACGAAGGCCGCCGCCCGGAGGGGCTTAGTCCTCTTCATAAGCTTCCCCCGCGGCGGCATTGAAGCCCAGCGGGAGGGCGCTCCGGCCGAAAACGCCTTCCCCGGAGAGGCCGCGCCGGGCCAGCATGTCCCGGGCGTCAATTCTAACCGGGCCCTCCCCCGCCCCCTGGGCGGCGCTCCGCGATCGGGAAGCGTCTCCGCCGCCCAGGGCCCTGGCCTGAACCGAGGCCGCCGTACCGGAAAGCCTGCCGGTCTCCTTCCTCCCCTCAATATCCGTATTGGCGTTGTAGGTAAGAAGCCATCCGCCGGCAAAAGCCTGGGCGTCGTTTAACTCGCCTGTTGCCTTGTTCAGCCCCGCATATTTGATATGGGAACCGGAGCCTGAAGCGTAGGAGGAAAGCTCCCCGCCGGTCTGGGTCAGGCTGTAGACCCCTTCCCCGGGAAGGAGATCGAGGCTGTTACCGGGGACGGTCTTTGCCCGGACACTGCTGAGGCCGGGTTCCCCCCGGTAGCCGTAGGGCCCGCTGGAGGCGTTGATGTAATTGGCGGCCAACCAGGTTTTAAGCAGGGTTCCCCAGTCGGCGTAACCTGCTCCGGGCATAACCGTATCCGCCGCCCTTGTTACCGCCCGGTAATCGTAATTCTCCGATCTGATGATTCTTTTATAGATCCCCTCGCTTTCCGACTGAATACGGAGCCACTGGAAGAAGAGGTACACCGTGGCATAATCGTCAAGGAGGGAATTGCCCTGGTAATTACCCCAGACAAAAAAATTGTTCCCTTTGGCAATGGTTCCCTGCAGATCGTCGTTGAACCAGCCGTACCGCTTTTTGTCGTAAAGGCCCAGGTAGATATACTCGGCGGCGCTGGAAAGCCCCTCGTCGATCCAGGTGTCCATAAGGTAAAAGCCGCCGGCATTCTTCCTGGTTAGGGAACTGGTAACAAAGTTCATCAGGTGCTGCATCTCGTGGGCCAGGGTCATAAAGGACTCAGTTTCCCCCGGCCTGCCGGGATCGGTATCTATATAGATCATGTCAACGCTGTTGGAGTACTGGGACCAGTCCACGGCAGGGTTCGGCTTGTAAAAGTTACCCATCCAAAAGTAACCGCCCACATAATTGGTACCCTCGGCGGAAGCGTCCCGGATATCCAGGAACAGGATGTTGAGTTTCCCGTCCCTGTCGGTCATCCAGTCCGCCAATTCCAGGGTGTTGCCCGCGACAACGGCGCCGGAGCTATCCAGGATCGGCCCGATGCTGAAAACCTCGATCATTCTGGGGTAGATAAGCGTGTCGTAGGCATCGGCTATGTCCCGGGCAGTGGCGGAGCCGGCCCGTCCCTTTGCGGTCTGTTCCACCCAGATTTTACAGTACCGGCCTTCCGCCAGAAGATCCGCCGTAGTCCGGTAGTACTGCCTGGTGTTGAAATCCTGGGCCCAGAAGAGCCTGGTATCGAGAACCTTTTCCCCGGCGGAGCCGTCTTCCGGCCCGCTGGGGCAGGCCAGGATCAGAAGCGCCAGGGCCGCGGCCGCCGGAACCCAAAGGCTTCCGAAAATCCGGGCGGGAATCCCGGCGCCGCCTCTTGTCTTGTTAGTACGCACAAAAATCCTTCATCCGGGGCCTTTCCCAAAACCGGAGTCTCGGGAAAGCCCCCCATTTATAAAAACTCCCCTGCCAAACAGGGAAGCACAAAAGAGAGCATAGTATACCGGTTAAGGGCCTGTCCAGGGAATGGAGAAAACACGCGGCCCGCGGGAGTATTTTCCGGTCTCCCCTCTTTCATATGAGTATATTTTCCTTGACAAATTTAAAATATGGCCTTAAGTTGATTCTATAAACTAACCCACAAGGGAGGCCATTTATGGCAAAAGTAGAACTGAAAAGCATCTCCAAGGTGTACGAGGGCAATGTCCGGGCTGTGGACAACGCCAACATCGTGGTAGAGGACAAGGAATTCGTGGTTTTCGTAGGCCCTTCGGGCTGCGGAAAGTCCACCACCCTGCGGATGGTCGCCGGTCTTGAAGATATTACCGAGGGCGAACTTTACATTGACGGCGCGTTGATGAACGATGTCCCCCCGAAGGACCGGGATATCGCCATGGTGTTCCAGAATTACGCCCTGTACCCCCACATGACGGTGTATGACAACATGGCTTTCGGGCTGCGGATCAAAAAAGTCGAAAAGTCCGAGATTGAACGCCGGGTGCGCGAGGCGGCCCGTATCCTGGATATTGAAAAACTCCTGGATCGTAAACCCAAGGCGCTTTCCGGCGGCCAGCGGCAGCGCGTCGCCGTAGGCCGGGCCATTGTCCGGAACCCCAAGGTATTCCTCTTCGACGAGCCCCTCTCCAACCTGGACGCCAAACTCCGTGTCCAGATGCGCGCCGAGCTTTCGGATCTGCACATCAGGCTTAACGCCACCATGATCTACGTTACCCACGACCAGGTGGAAGCCATGACCATGGCCAATAAGATCGTCGTTATGAAGGACGGGAAGATTCAGCAGATCGGGTCCCCCCTCTTCCTCTACAACCATCCGATAAACAAATTTGTCGCCGGCTTCATCGGATCCCCCCCTATGAACTTCCTTACCGTAAAGATTACAGAAGAGGGCGGTTCCCTGTTCATGGACGAGGGTTCCTTCAAGATAAAACCCCACCCCACCCACGTAGAGTACCTTAAAAAGTACGTGGGCAAGGAGCTGTTCTTCGGCATCCGGCCGGAAGATCTGAGCTATTCCCCCTCCGGCCCTACGGACAACAGCTTCCCGGTAAAGATCACCGTGGTCGAGCCCTTGGGCGCGGATATCCACCTCTGGCTTACCACCGCCACCCAGCCCCTGGTAGCCCGGACCGAACCTTTCTACACCTTCAAGGTAGGCGATACGGTTAACTTCGTGCCCCACATGGAAAAGGCCCGCTACTTTGACAAGGAGACGGAACTTTCGATTCTGAGCGAACTGGACGCCGCCGAGAAGTCGGCAGGCTAACTCTAAGCTCCCCGCCGGAGGGGTTCCTGGTTTGAACCCCTCCGCTCCGGATCAGGCGGCTGCAAAGCGCGTGTCTTGTCCGGCAGGCAAGCCGGACAAAAAAAACCGCCCCCCGGGGCGGTTTTTTTGATCCCGCGGCCGCGATTCCCCCAAGCGCCGGGAAGCCCGGCTTCGGAGGGGCCGTATCCGCGTATACAGATCTTCAGCGCGGCGCTTACAGCCGCACGATGCTGGCTTTGGTAAGCACCTCCGCCCCCTTCCCGGTAAGAAGTATGTCGTTCTCCAGCCGGCAGCCCCCAAGGGAAGGCTCGTAGAGCCCCGGCTCCAGGGTAAAGACCATGCCGGGCTTTAAAACCCAGCCGTTGTCCTCCCGGTTGCGGATAGCCGGGCTCTCGTGTTCCTGAAGCCCTATCCCGTGGCCCAGGGCGTGGGGCATGATTTTTTTCGATTTGCCGAAGAGGGTATCCACCGCCCGGGCGATCTCCCGGGCGGGCCTGTCCTCCTCCACCAGGGAAAGGGCCAGGTTGTAGGCTTTTTCCGTCAGGGTAAGGAGTTTTTCCTGGGCGGGGCTGGGATCCCGGGCAAAGGTAAGGGTTACGTCGGTGGTGTAGCCCGCGTATTTAAGACCGAAGTCCAGGATGGAAAGCCCCTGCTCCGCAAAGGGCGCGGCGGTACAGGGGGGAAAGGCGTGGATGGCGAAGCTTCTATCCGGCCCCGCCGCCAGGGTGGCAAAGCCAGTCCCCTCGCAGCCCTGCCTGCGGGCCTCGGCCTCGATAAAGAGGGCCGTGTCCGCCTCGGTCTTTAACTTGCCCGAACGGACGTTCTTTTCCAGAAGGCCGATAAGCCTGTTGGTTATCCCCGCGGCTGTCCGGTAGATGCGGATCTCCTCCTCGTCTTTCAGGGCCCGCATCTTTTCCGCTTCCCCGTGTATACCCGAATTCCGGCAGATAATGTCGAAATCTCCAAGCCCCCCCACATATTCCAGGAACAGGAGGTAGGGGGTAACCGGGGGAATCTCGATCTTTGAACCCCGCGGAATCTTAAACTTCTTTGCCACCCCCTGGACAGCCGCCAGGGAACGGCGCTCGAACGCGGCGTAGGGGATAAGCGAATCCGCCTGTCCGTAGATCAAGGCCAGGCTGAGATCCCAGGGGACAAGGACAGCTTTTCTACTCACCGTTAGAAAAAGCAGCGCGTCCCCGGGATGCCCGGAAAGCCAGCGTACCGCGGGATCCCGCCTTCCCTCCGTATCCTCGAAAAGGATCAGGGCGATTCCTTCCTGCGCCATGAGATCGTAAATATCCCCGCGCCGTTTCAGGTAGTCGATCATGCCTGCCCCGCCCTTACCGGTTCCGCCGGATTCCTGAACCTGTCCCGCCCCTCTGGAGCCGGGGCTTTAATAGGTAACAATGATCGCGTGAAATACCAGGGGGCCGCTCCCGGTATTTTTAATGCTGTGGGAAGCCCCGTTTCCGGTAATAATCGAATCCCCCGCCTTTACGGGCCGCAGGACGCCGTTGTCATCCACCTCCCCGGCCCCGGAAAGGATGATGAAATACTCGGTTTCGCTTTCGTGCCGGTGCGTGCCGATGGAAGCCCCGGGGGGCAGGCTCAGCTCCGCCAGCATCCGGATATTTTTTTCTTTCCCGCAGTCAGCAAGATGGGTAAAATGCACGCTCCCCTCGCCGCCCCTCATTTTTTCTTTTACCTCGGTTTTCATCGCGTCCCGCTGTAACACCATGCTTACTACCCTCCAGGATCTAAGTTAGGGTATAATACCACGGTTAAGACAGAGAGGGTATAGGGGGATGTATGGACGAGTTTCTTGCCCGGATTTTTCTCAATAACACGATCGGACAATGGCTTGCAAGCGCCGCCATTATCCTGGGGAGTTTCGCCGCGGGGAAGATCAGTTCCCTGATCATGCACACCATTCTAAAGCGCCTGTGCCAGAATACCAAAACGGATCTGGACGATCTCCTGGTAACGGTTCTGGAACGCCCCCTGGGGATAATGGTGTTTGTTACGGGAACGGCTGTGGGCCTGGGAAAGCTGGAGTTACCCGAAACGGCAGACCGCTGGATCGGCAGGGTACTGGAATCCCTTATTATCAGCATCGTCGCCTGGTCCGTATCCCGGATTTTACAAAGCCTTATCTCCCGGCAGCCCCCTATCAGCTCCCCCCGGGGGATAGAAACCGATATCCGGCCCCTCCTCCGGAAGCTCAGCAATGCGGCTATCTGTATTGTCACCGGAACCCTGATCCTCCGCAGCATGGGCTACAATGTCAGCGCCCTTATGGCGGGGCTCGGCCTGGGGGGCGCGGCCCTGGCCCTGGCCTCCAAGGATACGCTGGCCAACTTCTTCGGCTCCATTACGGTCTTTGTAGATCGGCCTTTCCGGCTTAACGACCGGATCAAAATCGGCGCTTACGACGGGATCATCATCGACATGGGGATCCGCACCTCCAAGCTCAGGACGCTGGAGAACCGCATAGTCTTTATCCCCAACAGCCTCTTTGCCGCCAACCCCATCGAAAACATCAGCGCCGCCCCAAGCATCAAGGTGGTACAGACCTTTAACCTGAAGACCGAAAACGGCACGGATAAAATAGAGAAGGCCCCCGGCATCCTGAAGGAGATCTGCTCCGCCCTGCCGGGGCTTGACGATACTCCCCAGGCGGGGATTGTATCCCTGGGCGGGGCGAACTGCCAGGTTTCCCTTACCTTCTTCATTTCCCGGCAGGCGGATTACAATGAAACCCTCAGCCAGGTAAACGCGGCCATCCTCCGCCGTTTCATGGAAGCGGGGATCAGCCTTGGCTAACAGTCCGCCGCGCGGGAAAAAGACCGATTCCCTCGTCCGTTTCCTCTGCGCCGTCCTTATCGCCCTGGTTCTTGTTATCCTGGGAGGCACCTTCTATGCCATAATCCGCGATCCGCGGAGGGAAGGGGGCGGGCAGGAAGGGGCGGCGGGAGGCGGCGCGGCGCGGGAACCGGGCGGATCCCCCGGGGCTGCCGCCGTTTTTACCGGTATCGGCAGGCTGAGGATCCCCGTGCAGGGAGGATCCCGGGCTACGGTGGTACTCTCCATCGTCTTCCCCTATCCGGCGGAAGACCGCCCCTTTACCGAAGAGCTTGCCGGAAAGGTTACCCTGTTCCGCCGGATCGCCCAGGACTATTTCGGCTCCCTGCCCCCGGAGGAACTGGCCCCCCTGAACGAGGGCAAAACCAAGGCGGAACTCCTGCGGCGCTTTAA
This sequence comes from Treponema sp., assembly GCA_031255815.1. The sequence goes on from JAIRRU010000286.1 coordinate 8,616, forward strand.
CAGCGAACTCCGCCTGGGGAGCATTGAAATTCTGTTCTTTAACGACTTTATGATCCTTGAGTAGGCAAAACGCAACAGAAAACCCTTTCGGGGGTCTAATTATAAGCTTGTTTCGTTTGAAACGGAGAGTTTCCGCGCCGGGCGGGTTTCGGGACAAGCCCGGGCCCGAAGGCTTGCTTGCAAACGCAAGCTTTAAAGCGCTGGACGAAACAGGCGGAAATTGCTACTGTTTCAGAATTAAGCGGGTTTTGGAACAGCCTCGCCTTCTTAAGGAGTAATGGCATGGAGCCGGTGTCTCAGGCCGCCAGGGTAATTGTAGCGATCATCCCCATTGTGGGGATTGTGATGGGATCGGCGGTGATATTTTTCTACCTCCTCTGGGATCACCGCCGCAGATCCCTGCTCATCAAGGCCGGGCAGTACGCCCCGGTTAAATTCGACCTGCTTTCCTTCAGCCTGCTTGCCGGGCTTCTTTTGGCCAGCGTCGGGCTGGCCCTGACGGTGTTTTTGGCCCTTACCCAGGGGGCCGGTTACGGTCTTTTGGGTGGAATTATCCCCCTTTCCATGGGGACTGGTCTGCTGATCTACTACGGAATTACACGCGGCGAAAAGGCCCAATGACGCATGAGGACGCTGATGATCTGTTGATCGTCGGCCAGGTAAATTCGGGGCGGAAAGAGCTGTTCCGGTTTCTGGTGAGAAAACACGAACAGGCGGTTTACGGGATGGGGTTAAGTTTTTTCCGTAATCCCGAAGATGCGTCGGACTTTACCCAGGATGTGTTCCTCAAGGTATACCGGGGGCTTTCCCGCTTTGAGGGGCGTTCCCGGTTTTCCACCTGGCTTTACAAAATCGCCTACAACACGGCGGTAAACGGGATAAGCAGGCGGAAGGAATACCGGAGCCTTGCGGAGGAAGAGGGCCTGAGCGACGGGGATACCCCGGAGCGGAAACTGGTTCGAAAAGCCTCCCGGGAAGCGGTGCTGAACGCGGTGGGGGAACTCCCGGAACGGTACCGGGTATGCGTGGATCTGTTTTTCTTCTACAGCCGCACCTACCAGGAGATAGAGGCGATTACGGGGATACCGGTAAATACGGTTAAGTCCCATGTATTCAGGGCGAAGAAACTTTTACGGGAAAAGCTGAGCGGGATTGCCGAAGGAGGCATTGAGTGAGATGTAACGATTTATTAGACAGGTTATACGAGTATGCGGGGGACGAGAGAATCCCCCTTAAGTTCAGGTTGCGGCTCAGGCTGCACGCCTTCTTCTGCCCCCAGTGCGCCCAGGAAATCGAGCGCTTCGAGTTTTCCCGTGATATCCTGCGAAACGATTTTTTCCCCTCCGCGCCGAATTTTGAAGAAGCGGTAATGCTCCAGATCCGGGAAGAGGCGCCGGCCGATCTGCCCGCCCGGGAAATCGAGATGGGGATAACCTTCTCAGGCTGGGTTGTTACCGGAATCATTCTCCTGGTTTCCCTGGTTTCTTCCTTTTTTGGGACGGATTTTGTGAAAATTGTCAAATTTGAGGGCAATTCCTTTCTGCTTCCCGTGGGAATAACCATTGGGGCGGCCCTGAGCTGTTACGGGGCGCTCTTTATCGCCAGCCATCTGGAAGAACTTGCCCGGCGCTTCGGCCTTCACTAACACCTTGCTTACACTAAAACGTCTGATAAGCCCGTGTTATGCTGGCTTACCGGGCCGTTGGGAAATTTTGCCACGAACCTCACGAACCACACTAACCTTAGCTGAAAACTTCCCCGGGCACCAAAAATCTTGGCAAAGCCAGGCTGGAGCCAGGCAAAAAGCCAGGGCTATCGGAGTGGAAGTTCGTGGTGTTCGCGCGGTTCGCGGCTATCCTTCTATCCGTAACTTCAGTTTTCGGCATAGGCCCGATCTTTTCAGAATTTTTGGGGGATCTGGTCAAAGCGTTGACAGAAACCAGCGGCAAGCATAAGATCTAAGCATG
>JAIRRU010000035.1 GCA_031255815.1 Treponema sp.
ACCTCAAAGCCCGCCGCTTCCGCCTTTTGCCAGGATTTTGAACCCTCGTAGAGCCCCACGATCACCTTTAAGCCCGATTCCCTGGCGTTCAGGGCCTGGGCGCGCCCCTGGGAACCGTAGCCGATCACCCCTATGGTCTTGCCCTTCAGGGCCCCCAAGTCGCAGTCTTTTTCGTAGTACATAAACGCCATACCAACCTCCTGAATAAAATACACCCGGCCCCCGGACAGATTTACCTGTTCAGGGCGGGCTGAGAAATCCGGTAAAGTCTTACGGTTTCCCTAAAGAGGGCGAACCGCGCCTTACCGGCTAACTAATGCTTAGTACCAGGGATACGATAAAAAGTACGATGGGAAGAGAAAGGACGGAGGAGGCGGGAACGGCGGCCGGGCGGCCCCCTGTTCCGGCTTTGCAAAGGGTAGTTAAAGATTGTCCGGTAAAGCCCGCAAACACCTCGTTATCTCCTTTTTTTAGTAAAACAGATTTTGCTGAATATGTCAACATCACGGGGGCCCGCCAGCTTACCGGGCTGCCAAGAAATCAAGCCACGAACGGCACGAACCACACGAACCTTAGCCCAAAACTTCCCCGGACACCGGAAATCTTGGCAAAGCCAGGGCTATCGGAGTAAAAGTTCGTGGTGTTCGTGTGGTTAGCGGCCATCCTTTTACCCGTACTTTTAGTCTAAGCGAGGTACTGGCAGACTGTTTAGGCTAAAAGTAGCGATATATGAATTCAAGAAATTTACCACGAAGGCGAAGAAGGCGCACAAAGGGCGGGCAGGGAGCGCTTATTCATTCCTTTGTGTTCTGGCGAGCCGCAGTTCGCCTTCGTGTTCCTTCGTGGTAATCTCTTTAAATCTCTATGCAATCCGCTATCTCGTTATTGTCAGGGTACCAGCGCCAGGCAAAAATTCGCGGCTATCGGCCCAAAAGTTCGTGCGGTTCGTGTGGTTAGTGGCTATCCTTTTATCCATGCTTTTAACCTAAGCAAAGTATCAAAGCAAAGCCGCCGCCACGATGACGGCCGCCAGGGCCAGCAGGGCGATCCAGTCCCCCTTTCCCATCGGGTAGCGTTTGTAAGCGCTTGCGGGGCCGCGGAAATTGAAGCCCCGCAGTTCCGCCGAGATGGCGCCTTCCTCGATCCGGCGTACCGAAGAAACCAGCAGGGGTACGCAGAGGGGAAGCAGCAGGCGTATCTTCTTGAAGAAATTCTTCGTGTCAAAATCCACTCCCCGGGCGATCTGGGCCTCTATAATCGCTTCCATCTCCGCGGCGAAAAGGGGGATAAACCGGATCGCCGTGGTAAGGGCGAAGGTGTACTTGTAGGGTATCCGCAGCCGTCGGTTAAGCGCGCTGGAAATGTCGCTCATCCGGGTTACCGAAAGCATAAGGGTCAGGGGCAGGGTGGCGGCGATGAGCCGGGATACAAAGAGCAGGGAGAAGCGCAGCCCCGCTTCGGTAACGCGGAGGCCCAGAGGGAGGCTGAACAGGACTGCCCCTTCCCGCACGAAGAGAACCTGCGCCGCAAAGAGTATAAGGGAGAGCTTTACCAGGGAGAGAAATGTCCTTAGGGATCGGTTGAAAACGCCCCCCAGCCCGGCAAGGGCCATATCCAGGGCCATGATCCCCAGCACTACGGGGATTCGGCCCGCCGCAAAGCAGGAGGCGCAGAGGCCGAAGGCAAGGATCAGCTTGGTCAGAGGGTTAAGCCGGTGGAGAAAACTGTTGCCGGGAACGTAATCCAGAAGGCCGGTCATTGGAAAAACTCCGCGCCGTTTCCGGCGGCAAGGGCGGCCATTTCTTCCACCGTAAAGGCCGAGCGGTAGGCTCCGCCCAGAGCCATTCCCAGGGCGGGGATCTGGGCGGGGAGCAGGGAAGCCCGCCCTAAGAGCTCCGTGTCTCCCATGATCTCCCGCACCGGGCCGTCTCCAATCAGGACACCCCCGCTCAGAACCAGTACCCGGCGGGCGAAATCCGCCGCCACCTCCATATCGTGGGATATCATCAAAACGGTAGTCCCCCCCGCGTGGAGCCGGGAAATAAGATCCATGATGCTCAGGCACTCCCGGTAATCGAGCCCGGTGGTGGGCTCGTCCAGAATCAGAATATCCGGCTTCCGGGCCAGTACCGAAGCCAGGGCGGTCTGCTGCCTCTCCCCCCGGCTCAAACCGAAGGGATCCCGGTTCCCGTCCAGGCCGAAGAGTTCCAGCATTTCCTCCAGGCGGCGCCGCTTTTCCGCCTCTAATTCCCCCGGGCCCATGGCAAGGCCGGCAAGGGCATAGTCCAGGCCGAAGAGGATCTCCTCCCGCACCGTGTTCTGGCAGAGCTGGCGATCCGGGTTCTGAAACAGGTAGCCCGCCCGCCGGGCAAGGAGGCTGGTCTTTACCAGACGGGTATCCTGGCCTGCCAGGAGCACCCTGCCGCCTGAAGGTTTAAGGAGGCCGTTGCAGAGCCGGCACAGGGTGGATTTTCCCGCCCCGTTTTCCCCCAATAGGGCGACAAATTCACCCGGCTCAATGACGAAAGAAAGATCCCTCAAGGTTCCCCCGCCGCCGGACGCGTAACTGAAAAAGACCCGCTCAAAACGCAGCATCTCCCCGCCGATCCCCGTTCCGGGAGCCGGGCTGGCGGCGGCGGCGGGATCAGCGGGATTGGCGGCGGAAGGGGAAAGCGGGGCAAGGGGTTCACCCGGAACCGGCCTTAGCCCGGCTTCCTCCCCTGGAACGGGCCGGGACGCAAGGGCTTCCATCATGATCCGGGCCCCTTTCAGATCCCGGGGCAGTTCCCCCGTATAAAGCCCCCGCTCCCGGAGCCTTTCCCCCAGGGTCGTTACCCGGGGGATATTGACGCCGGCTTTTTTCAAAATATCGGGCCGCTGCAGCACCTCTCCCACAGTCCCCTGGCTGACCGCTTCCCCCCTATCCATCACCACAAGGTGTTTGACGAATTCGCAGAGAAGCATGATCTTCTGTTCAACCGCCACAATGGTAATGCCCAGCCCCTCGTTCAGCTCCCGCAGGTATTCAAAGATCCTGCGGCTGGATCGGGGATCCAGTTCCCCGGTGGCTTCGTCCAGCACGATTATCTTCGGCCTAAGGGCGGTTATCGCGGCGATGGCGAGCTTCTGTTTCTGCCCCCCCGAAAGGGAGCTTATCGTCCGGTTCCGCAGTTCGGAAATGCCCGCGGCGGCCAGCGCCCCCTCAAGGCGATCCTCTATCTCCCCGTGATCGACGCCGAAATTTTCCAGGCCGAAAAGGATCTCGTCCTCCGCCACCGAGGCCACCATCTGGCCGTCGATATCCTGAAAGACAGTCCCCACCCGGCCGGAGATCCGCTCCGTCCCGGCGTTTACCGTATCCAGGCCGTCAACCAGCACCTCGCCGTAAAAATCGCCGGGGAAATGGTGGGGCGCCACCCCGTTCACGGCGTAGGCAAGGGTGGACTTTCCCGCGCCGGAGGGGCCGATGATCCCCAGGAAATCCCCCTCCGGTACATGGAGGTTGATCCCCGAAAGGGCATTCCGATCCCCCTCCTGGTACCGGAAACTCAGGTTCCTGATGCGGATCATCAGCGGCCCTCCGCGGCCTTTCTCTTGAGGATCAATTTGAGGGGGAGGAAAAGGGCCTGGACGATGATCGCGTTGATCGTAGCCGTGCCGAAGATGATCCCCATAAAGATGGCCAGAGGCGTCGGCGTGATGTCCGCCCCGGCATAGTACAGGAAGTACATCACGGCGATAAAGCTGAAACCGCTTACCAGGGTGCTGAAAAAGCTGCAGAAGACTGTTTTGAGCACTCCCGCGGCGGGGAAGCGGAGCTTTTCCAGGGGAATTTTGATAAAGAGGCACATGGCCAGGGCCCCAAGCAGCTCGCTGACGAAGTTAATGTAGGGCTGGCCGGGGAAAAACTGGCAGATGGCCCCGGAAAGAAGCCCGATTATCGCCGCCTCGGCAATGCCGGGCCTTATCAGCATGATAACAAGACAGTACATGGCGATGATAAAGTTGGGTTTCATCCCGAAGTTGATCACCGAACCCACAAAAAATTTAAGCACCGCCCCGGCGGCCAGGAGCATGCCGATAAGCAGCATGTCCCTGATGTCCAGCCCCTTCTTCTCCTGCCGCAGCACTTCCCGCTTCTCCGCCACTGCCGCCTGTCCGGCCAGGGCCCCGTTCGATCCGTT
>JAIRRU010000037.1 GCA_031255815.1 Treponema sp.
GAGGCTATCGAACCTTCAATCGTCTCCGCCGCGGGGGGCTTCCAGATCGGAAGCTGGGGAAGCAAGCTGGGCGCGGTTTTTGTCGACGCCAATATTTCTGCGGATCTGGGCCTGAGCAATGTAAAAGGCCCCTACGGTGAAGGAAAATTCCAGCGTATCGCCCTGGGTTTTTCGGTCGGTTACAAATTCGGCTTTTACAACCGGAAAGCTAATGCCGCAAGCGCCGCGCTGCCGGTAAGCGCCGGGCTCCCCGGCGAATACGGTGAGGGATACGAGGACGGCGAGGATACGCCGGCGTTGACGGAAGAAGAAGAAGAAGTTGGCGGCCAGTAATAATCCGTGCCTGCCCGCAGGGCCGCCTGCTCTGCAATTTTACCGGGCATGACAAAGATCTATTATTTTTCCGGTACCGGAAACACCCTCTGGTCCGCCAAAAAAATCGCCAAGTACCTTGAAGAAAACCCCGATCCTTCCGCCGCCGGCCGGCCCGGGGCGGAACTGTTCAATATCGGCAGGCTTATGCGGCAAGCCCCCGTGCCCATCGAAGCGGAGCGGGTTATTTTTATGTTTCCCTCTTACGCGTATCAGACGCCGCTCATGGTGCGCCGTTTTCTTATCCGATCCGAAATCCGTTCCCCCTACATTGCCGCGCTGGTTACCTACGGCAGCGATCCCGGCGGAACCCTGGCGGAACTGGGCCGGATCCTGAAACGGAAGAAGCTGCCCCTCTCGTTTTCGGGCCGTATTCCCAGTGTGGAAAACTACATTCCCATCTTCGGCTCTCCCCGGGAAGCCGCGAAGAAGAAGCGGCTCCTCCTGCAGGACCGCGCAACCCGGGAGGCTGCCTGGGCGATACTGGCGGGAAAAACGAATTCTCCCTGGAAGATACGGCCCTTTTCAATTTTCGTATCTTCCCTGTTCAGGCTGGGGCTGAGAAAAAACGTATTTGTGAAGGGCTTTAAGCTCGGCGCCGACTGCAACGGTTGCGGGCTTTGCGAAAAGATCTGTCCCGGCAGGGCGATTGTCATGGAAAAGGGAAAGCCAATTTTTTCTGCCGGCTGCGAGCAATGCCAGGCCTGCCTTAACTGGTGCCCCCGGCGGAGCATCGGCTTTCTGCGGCTCAGGCGCGATACCGAACGCTACCGCCACCCCGGAATAAAACTTGAGGATCTCTTGCCGGGCTCATAGAGGATCCAGCGCGTCCCGGAGGCCGTCCCCCAGGAGGTTAAGGCCAAGCACGGTGAAGGCGCTAAGCAGCCCGGGGAAGACGAGCATCCAGCCGGCGCTGTAGATAACCGTGGAAGCTTCGTTCAGGATGCTCCCCCAGCTGGGCAGGGGGGCGGGAACCCCCGCGCCAAGGAAACTCAGGGCGGCCTCGCTCATGAGGGCCTGGGCAAAGAGGAAGGTCGTCTGCACGGCCAGGGGGGAGGCTATGTTGGGGGCGATATGGCGGAAGAGTATCCTGCCCTTCCCCGCCCCGATGCTTTTTGCCGCCTCCACGTAGGGCTGTTCCCGGGCGGAGAGTACCGCCGATCGGGTCAGCCGGGCCATATTGGGCGCGGAGGAAAAAGACAGGCAGAGGATAAGGTTTTTCACATCCGCCCCCAGCAGGCTCATCATGGCTATGGCCAGGAGCAGGGAAGGTATGGCCCGGACGCCGTCGCAGAAGCGCATGGTAAGCTGGTCGGCTACCCGGCTGGTTCCGGCCCAGAGCCCCGCCGCCAGGCCCAGGAAAGCGGAGAGAACCCCTACCGAAAAACCCAGCCCCAGGGATACGCGCCCCCCATAGGCAAGGCGGGCAAAAAGATCCCGGCCCAGGGTATCGGTTCCGCACCAGTGAAGGGAGGAAGGGGGTTTAAGCCGATCCGCCACATGGACGGTAAAAGGGGAAAAGCCCGCCGCCAGGGGGCCGAAAAGGGAAAACAGCAGAACCGCGGATACCATAAGGAGGCCCCCGGTCAAACGCGGGTTTTTCAGGAAGAACTTCACAGTTCCCCCGAAAGGCGGAGCCGGGGATCAATCAGGCTAAGCAGGAGATCCGCCGCCAGGCTCAGCCCCGTGTTCGCCAGGGCGGCAAGGAGGACGATCGCCTGGAGGGTCTCCAGATCCCGGCGGCCCACGGAGGCGGCGGCCAGGGAGCCGATGCCGGGTATGCCGAAGAGAAATTCTATTACCGCGGCCCCGGCAAGGAGGCCCGCGAAGTTCTGGGCCAGCACCGCGACGAGCGGGGGCAGGGCGTTCGGCAGGGCGTGGCGCAGGAGGAGGCGGAATTCCCCCAGCCCCTTGGCCCGGGCGGTTCTGATGTAATCCCTGCCCAGCGTGTCCAGCAGGGCGGAACGGGTCATCCGCATCAGGAGGGCGGCGTACATGAAACCCAGGGACAGAGCCGGAAGGGTAAGGGAACGGATATGGGGAAGGAATCCGGCGGACAGGGGGCGGTAACCGGAAACGGGGAACCAGCGCAGCTGCAGCCCGAAGAGGATCATGAGGAAAAGCCCCAGGATGAAACCCGGAACCGAGATCCCCAGCAGGGCCAGAACGCTTAGAGCCCGATCGGCGGCCTTCCCCTTTTTGCGGGCGGCGGCGATCCCCAGGGGCAGGGCGATAAGGACGGAAACAGCGAGGGAATAGACGGCGAGAGCCGCGGTGGGGCCGAGGCGGCCGGAGATAAGCTTCCGCACCTCAAGGCCGTTAAGGGCGGAAAAACCCAGATCCCCCCGGAGCACCCGGAAAAGCCAGCGGAAATAGCGGTAAAAAGGCGATCCGTTAAGACCCATCCGCTCCCGCAGCGCGGCCAGGTCTTCCGGGGAAGCCCCCTCCCCCAGGATAACCGCCGCCGCGTCTCCGGGAACAAGATACCCAAGGGCAAACACCACAAGCGATACGGTAAACAGTACCGGCAAAAGCTGCGCGATCCGGCCCGCCATATATCTTCCCATGGGGCTTTAGTTTTCCTGTTTTTTTAAAACCGCGTTCCAGAAGTAAAGACCGTTCCAGGCGCTTAGATTTTCCACCCTTTCGTCCCAGGCGTGGGTTTGCGAAAAATGCCCCACGTTGATCACCGGCAGGCACTCCCAGGAATAGCCCTGGAGTTTCTCCCAGGCCCGCCGGGCCTCCTCCCGGCTTTCGGCGGTGTTAAATTCCTCCAGAAGGGCGGCCAGTTTTTCGTCCTCCGTCCAGCCGGGGAAAGAAGGGCTAAAGAACAGTTTTAGTGAGGGAAGGGGAACGCTGTAAAAACTGGATGTGTAGATATCGTAACGATCCGGATCCGTCCGGTACTGCAGCAGTGTCGCCCAATCCACCACGGTCATCTCCGCCTTGATCCCCGCCGCCTCAAGCTGCTGCATGAACACCAGCACCCCCCTGTCGGTGGTTCCCGGGGTGGAGGTAAGGATCCGCAGGGTTTCTCCCCGGTAGGCGGACAGGCGCAGCAATTCTGCCGCCAGTTCAGGATCCTTCAGGTTGTAGTATTCCTGCCCCGCCGGGGATCTCCAGTAGGGCTGGGTATCCTCCATGTAGCTGGAATTTACCGCCCACTGATCCCCGAAGACAGCCCCCAGGATATCTTCCGCCCCGCAGGCGGCGTTTACCGCACGGCGGAAGTACAGATCCGCCCCCGGGCCCCGCTTTTTGTTGAAGATGAAGGTAAGGCTCCCCGCCTCGTAGGTAAGCGACCGGGTATTTTCAAGCCGGGCCAGGCGGGGAAGGTCGTCGTTATCCACATGGTAGTCCACCTGGAATCTTCCCGTCTCAAGCCCGGCCATCCGGGCCGCCGCGTGGGGAACCGTATGGTAGTAAACCTGTTCCACCCCGGGAGCCTTGTGACCCGCCCAGCCGTCAACCCCCCGGGCGGGATCCCCGTAGGGGGTGTAGGCGTCAAATTTTTCCAGCAGGATGTACTCCCCCGGCTCCCAGCGGGAAAAACGGAAGGGGCCGGTTCCGATGTAGCGCTTCATGAAACCCCGGCTGTCCTCCTCGGCGCAGATTTCGGCGGGCACTATCACCGCGGGCTGGGGGGCTCCGGCCATCACCTCGGGAAAGGTGACCGCCGGATTTTCAAAACGAATCTCCACCTCGTAATCCCCGGCAGGGGTAAAGCGGGAAGCCCCGGCAATTTCCCTGGCCGCGGCGTAGGAATCTATCCAGCGGTTCATGGAGGCGGTCACGTCCGCGGCGTCCATAAGCGAGCCGTCGTGAAATTTGACCCCCCGTCTAAGGCGGAAACTGAACACCCGGCCGCCTTCCGAAACCTCCCAGGCCTCCGCCAGCTCCGGCTCCGCTTCGGATCGGGAATTCAGGGTAAGGAGCTTTTCCCAAATTTGGCCCGAACCTATCTGGCGGGCGATAAGGGTGCTGGTCTTGTGAAGATCCAGGGAGGGAGCCTCCTGCATCACCGCCACGTGAAGAGCCTCCCCCTCGTTTACGGGAAGGCCGGCCTCCTTCCCGCAGGAGGAAAAAAGCGCCGCCAGGAGAAGCCGGAGGCAAAGTTTTTTGCGTAAGGCCATACGGTAATCCAACCTAAAAGCTGTTTCCGGATCTCAGGCAAAGGGAAACGGGGTTTCCGCGCCAAGCGGGTTTTGAAACAAGTTCAATTTATCATCTTTTCGGTCTTGTATTCCAGGAGATCCGATACCAGAAAGGCGGCGCAGACGGCAAAACCAGCGAAAATCGATATGAGCCGGATGATCCGATCCTGCATAAAGACAGGTTTCGCGGCAATTACCACATCCCCCGGGAAGGTATGGGGCTTCCGGTTTCCCGTAAAGCCCACGATACGGACAAATTTCTCGGTTTTCTCGCCGAAGCCCAGTTCCCGGGCATAAACCGCAATGGTATCCCGATCGTAGAGCAGGGCGTTTTTGGCGTTTTCCAGTTCCTCATTGATAAGCCCAAGCTTCTCCAGGTTCCGCTCCTGTTTCTCTTTCTCTGCCAGCAGTTCCCCGTAAGCCGGCAAACCCATGGATCCCGCGCAAAGAGACACAAGGGCGTAGACCGCCACCGCTGTCCAAAGGGCCAGGAGATACTTGCTCGCTCTCATTATCTCAATTTACGGCCCTTTGGCCCCGGTTCTTGAGTATCGGGCCCGCGAAAGCGCTCCGTGAAAGCGCCGCATTGACAAACCAAAAAACACCGGGCTAAGATCCCATAAAATGTTCCAGGTTACTACACAGATTCCGCAATTTGGCCGATAATCGGTTATATCCGGAGTAGCATCCCAAGATTTGTCATTTTGGGCCAAACTTCCGATTTGACGCGCGAGGGGAGTAGCTAATGGCAAGTGAAAAAAAACCATCAATATATGACGATCGCGGTTCGATCGGCTCTTCAAAGGAACTGGACGAGTACGGGGTCTGGGTTAAGAGCGAACCTCAGGATATTGACGCCGGAGAAAGCGGCTTTTCCCTGCCGGATTTCCCGGCCGAAACGGACAGCCTGCCGGATTTTGATCTGAATCTTGAGGAACCCCCTTCTTTTGGTGAGGATTTTTCCATCGAGGATGAGGAAACCGCGGCGGCATCCGGCGGCGATGAATCTTTAGATGAATCATTAAATGATGAATCCTTAAACATGGTGGATTTCGACAAAAGCGCCGATGAATTCGACCTGGAGCTGCCGGATCTGCCTGATGAGGATAGCGGCCCCGATCTTTCCGATTTGCCGGATCTTTCCGATTTCTCTCTCGACGAAGAGCCGGCCTCTTCCGGCGGGGAAATTTACGAGGATCTGTCCATAAACACGGAAGCGGACAAAGATATTACCAGCAGCGAGGGGCTTTCCCTTTCGGAAGGGAATTTCGACCTTTCGCTGGACAGCGATTTTGAGGAAAGCGCCGGGACGGATGAGGGCAGCGAAACAGCCTCAAGTTCCGATGACGAAGCGGGCTTTACCGAGCTGCCGCTGGAAGATATTTTGGGGGATATTTCCCTTGATATTCCCGGCGCGGATACTCCGGAGGAGCCGGAAGCGGAGAAACAGGAGGCTTCCGCGGATCTTTCCACCGAACTTCTCAAGAAAATCGTGGAGGAGCTTTCTTCCATACGAAGCGAGCTTTCTTTGCTGAAAAATGAATTTTCCGTAATCCGCCCCCAGGTTCCGGCAACGGAAGAACAGGCTGCCCGGGGGCGCGGCGGTTTTTTCGACCAGGGGGAGGATGACGAGATCGCCCTGACCGGAGACGAGCTTAACAATATTATTAGTACCGCGGAATTTACCGAGGAAGCGGGGGCCGACGCCAATGAGGAAGCCGCCGACGGCTTTTCCGGCCTGGGCGATCTTTCCCTGCCGGAGGAGGATCTGCCGGGCGGCGGTGATACCGGAACGGAGGCCGGCGCTCTTGAGGAGGCCGGCGCGGCCGCGGATACGGCTGTTGAGGAGATCCCCCTTCCCGGCGGGGAGGAGGAGGAACTGTCCCTTGAGGATCTGGATCTGTCCTTCGGGGAGGCTGCCGAAGACGAGCCGGACGCTGATAAAGCGGATGCGACGGATATAAACGACGATTTTCTTGTCGAAGATATAAGTTTTGAAGGATTGGAGACGGCGGAAACGGAAGACGAAGAAAGCCTTGACCTTTCAAACGCCGTAATTGACGAGCCCGACCTGGGATCGGGAATTCAGGAGAACCCGGTGGAAGAGCCCCCGGAGGATATCTCCCTGGATATAGAAGGGCTTGACGGCGAGAGCGGCCCCGGCGGGGAGGAAACGGAAATCCTGATGGAAGAGGAAGCCGGTTTTTCCATTCCGGAAGAGGCTCTGGAAGCGGAACTTCCGGAGGATCTTCCCGCCGCTGAACCGGAGCCTGACAACAGTCTCGATCAGCTAATCCCCGAGGGCTTCATGGTAGAGGAAGACAGCCAGGCGCCCTTTGTTGACAATATCGAGGAACAGGAAAGCCTTAGCGACATAGAGGATCCGGATCTCCTGGAGGGGGAGGCGGAAGAAGCCCCGGCGGAAAATTTTACCGGAAGCTCCGGGAAGGGCCTGCCCGGATCCCCAGGGGGGCTCTCCGGTAACCTGAAACAGGAAATAAAGACCGTATTAGGCTACATGGATAAGCTCTTGGAGGCCCTGCCGGAAAAGAAGATTGAGGAATTCGCCAAATCCGAATATTTTGATACTTACAAGAAGATCTTCAAGGAACTGGGACTGGTATAATATGGGGCTTTTAAGTAAAGCCGCGGTCAAAACGGCCGATCCCGATACGCTTCCGGAAGATATTGAACAAAAACTGGAAAAATACTTTGGTTCCAACGTTTCGCTGCAGGGGATGGTGATTGAAGCGCCGCCCGGCTTTAAGGCGGAAAAAGGCGCTGAAGATTTCGGCGTTATGATAAACCGGATAATCACCCTGCTGGGTTTCGTTATCCCCCTTCCCTCGGGACGGGTTCTGGCAATCCTTACCAGCGCGGCAGACCGGGAACTGATAGCGCACCGCCTGGAAAAAAGTCTCAACGCAAAAATCCCGGCGCTGTTTAGCGCCGAAGAACCCGCAAAAGTTCTGGAATATATCGGGCCTTATCTGTAATGCGGAACCCGCAGCGGGATTCTACCGGAAGGAACCTCCATTCCCGTTACAATCCCCAGGCCGAAGCGGAACGCTACATTGAAGCCCTGGCCCTGCCGCAGGGTATCCGCTATTTTATCCTCGTGGAGCCCGGCCTGGGTTACACGATCCCCGTACTGGCCCGGCGTTTCCCCGGGGCCAGGATCCTTGCCCTCCACGCCGAAGATCCCCGGCCTTTCGGCCCCGCCTACCAGGAGACGGGGCTGGTTTCCGTCTGGAGCCCGGAATGCGGCTGCGGGCCGGAGCATTTCCTTGAGCGGGAAATTCCCGATACCCGCGCCGCTGCCCTGCGGATCCTGGAATGGCGGCCTTCCCTGAACTATTACGGGGAAAGGTATCTGAAGATCCTTTCCGCCGCCGCGGAATTTGTCAGACGATCCGACGCGAACAGCCGTACCGCGGGGAGTTTCGGCAGAAGGTGGTTCAAAAATTTTCTAAGGAACCAGCGGCTTTTGGGCAAGTTTCCGGTTTTCGAAAAGCTTACCCTGCCGGCCCTTATCCCCGGCGCCGGCCCCTCCCTTGAGGAAGCCATCCCCCGAATCAGGGCCGCGGAGAAAAGCTGTTTCGTGATCGCCCCCTCCTCCTCGGTAATGGCCCTGGCGGCAAGGGGCCTGTGCCCCGATCTGATCCTCAGTACGGACGGCGGCGGCTGGGCCCTGCTCCACCTCTACGACTGCCTTCGCGGCAGCCCCCCTGCTACGCTTCCGGTTATAGCGGCAAGCCTGAACGCCGCCCTGCCCTCCCAATGCGGCGGCACTCCCCTGCTCCCCCTCATCGACGGCAGCCTTTGGCAGCGCCTGGTCATGGAAACCCTGGGAACGCCCTGCCTTATCCTGCCCCAGCGGGCTACGGTTACCGCTTCCGCCCTGGATCTGGCTTTTGCCCTGGGGGCAAAGGCGGCCTGCATAGCCGGGATGGATCTGGGCCTCCGGGATATCCGGAGCCATGCCAGGCCCTACAGCTTCGACCGCCTGCGGGCGGAGGGGGCCTGCCGTTTCCGGCCCGAGTACTCCCAGGCTTTTACCCGATCCTGGAAGATAAACGGCGGGGGGAGCCACCGGATCTACGCGGCCTGGTTCAGGGAGCAGCTTCGATTCTGGAAAGGGCGGCTCTATACCCTGGGGAACAACAGCCCGGTTTTTCAGGAAATCGAAACCTGGGAGGATTTCCGCCGGAAGGAGAAGCCGGAACAGGGGGCTAAGCCGGGTTTCCGGCTCAGTATCCGGCCCCTTCCGGCTAAGCCGCTGAGAGTCGCCGTAAACCGCCTCCTGGCGGCCCTGGAGGATCCCCGCAGTGCCGGGCCGCTCTACCGGGAACTGGCCCCGCTCCTCCTCCCGGAGGCCGGCCCGGAACTCCCGCCCCGGGATCAGGGCCCTGCCCGGCTCCTGGCGGCGGAGATAGAGACTCTGGCCCGGCCCTACCTGGAGCCGATCCGTGGATAGAAGCCCGCTTTTCGAACGAAACATCCAAGCCCTTTCCCTGAAAGATCCGGCGCTTTCCGCAAGGATAGCCGGGGAACGGGGGAAGGATCGTCATTACCGCTTTATCGAGGCCCGTTCCGGAAAGACCGTTCCGGCGATCGTCGGCAGCGAAGGCAGATCCCGCCCCCTCCATTCGACGGTGGATCCCCAAAGGGAAGCGGCCCGGCTGCTTTCCGGTTTCGGGAAGGACGAGGCTTTTTTCGTGTTTTTCGGCCTTGGCGGCGGCTTCCACGCGGCGGCGGCCCTGGATCGTCCCGAAACCAGCCAGGTGATCATCGTGGAGTACGGCACGGCGGGCCTGGCCGAACTTTTCTCCGCCCTTGACTACAGCCCCGTTCTGAAAGACAGCCGGGTAAGCCTCCTCCTGGACCAGGAACCTGCCGCCCTGGAGGATCGCGTCCTCAACAGCTACCTTCCCGCCCTTTCCGGCGGGTTCCGCCTCCTCCCCCTGCGGGCAAGGACGGAAGCCTCGCCGGAAAAATTCCTCCCCGCGGGCGAGGCTGTCCGCCGGGCTCTGGAGAGGCTCTCCGCCGATTATTCGGTACAGGCCCACTTCGGGAGCCGCTGGTTCGGAAATATCTTACGGAACCTGGGGCAGGCGGAGGAACCGGGCCCTCCCCTCCCCCGGCCGCGTTACGCCGCCGTCTGCGCCGCGGGCCCCTCCCTGGATATCCAGATTCCCCTTCTGGCCGAAGATCTGCGGAGGGCTTCCCCCGCCGAACGGCCCTTCCTTATCGCCACCGACACAAGCCTCCCCGCCCTGCTCCGCGCGGGCATTGAACCCGGGGCGGTGGTGTCTATCGACTGCCAGCACATCAGCCGCTACCACTTTACGGCCTCCGGATTCGGGGGGGGAGGAAAAAGCGCTGTCCGGGTTCCCGGCATACTTTTCCTGGATCTGGCGAGCCCCCCGTCTTTGGCCCGGTTTTCCGCCGCTCCCTGCTTTTTTTCGGGGGGCCATCCCCTGACAAACTACATCTCCCGGTACTGGCGGCCCCTCCTGCCGGTGGACACTTCCGGCGGAAATGTTACCCACGCGGCCCTTTCCCTGGCGGAGGGACTCGGGGCGGAGGAGATAGATCTCTACGGGGCGGATTTCTCTTACCCCCTGGGAAGAAGCTACGCCAGGGGAACCTACATTTACCCCTTCTTTGAAGAACGGCAGAACCGCCGGAGCCCCCTGGAAGCCCTCCACTCCGCCTTCCTGTACCGATCCCCCCTGGAAAAGCGGGGGGATCCGGGAAGCGGCGCTTCCTGGTACTACGAAACGGCAACCCTGAAGCGTTACCGGGAACTGCTGGAGGAAAAGATCGGTTTTATGGCAAGCCGGATCCGGCCCCTGCCGGGCCTGGGAGCGCCGCTCCGCGTTAAACAGAAGCCCGGCGGAAAGCCCGGCCCGGCCCGGCCCTTCTTCTCTCCCGCCCCTCCCCGGACGGGGGCCGCTGAGTTTCTCGCCGCCTACCGCCGCCTTGTCCTGGCCCTCGAACCTTCAAGCGGAAAGATCGGCTTAACTTCGGCTGAGGCCGGGGGGGAAGGCCGGGATAAAGGCCTTGTCCTGGCTACCCTGCTCCCCCTGGCGGCGGCGCTGCGGCGGCGGGAACCGGAACTCCGCCCCGGTGAGACCCTGGAGCGGGCAAAGGCATACGCCCTTGCCGCCATAGACCGGGTGCTCGATCTCCGGCATTGACGGGCTGCCCCCCGCGTTACAATCTCCCGGCGCGTTCCGGACAGGGAACGTGCCGTTCGAAGGGGAACAAATATTCGTTTATTAAATGGGGATTGATATTTTTAAATGTTTTTTGCTCCGTTT
>JAIRRU010000107.1 GCA_031255815.1 Treponema sp.
TATCCCGGGGATGTTCCCAACGCGGCTTCCCGGTTTGCCACCTATATGGAAGGGTGGCCCGCCAAGGTGGTTATTTACGATGATACCAGTTACTGGGGAGGCACCTCAGTTGCCAATGCCGCCTGGCGCCAAAATGGGGCGTTCTGTATTACCTATGATATCCTGCACGGCCGCCTGCTCCCCCCTGAGGCCATGGAAGGCCGCCAGGGGAACAATGCCAAGGCCATTACCTTGTACAACAAAACCGACTTTGGCCCCAGGGAGGCGGTTGGCAAACTTATCTACACGGAAGAAGAATCGGCTTTTATCAGCGAGGTTCAAACCACCCTGAACAGTTACGTGTTGGAGATGACCAGCAATTTCCTTGCCGGGAACCGGGATATCGACGCCTCCTGGAGCGCCTATATGGCGGAGCTGAACGCCATCGGGCTTCCCCGGGTGCTCAGCACGGTTCAAAAAGTTTACGACCGGATGTATAAATAGAGCCTCAAAAGAGCACAGGAGAAGGGTATGTTGAATCAGAGGGATCGGGAAGGATACGCAAAATTACTGGCGGACTGGGTTAAATACTCCCAGGAATTCGTATATCCTGTGGCGGGAGGGGAAGGGTTGTGGCATTACGGGCCGGGGAGCCATGGTCACTGGGGCGTCCACACCAACCAGAAGGCCTTTTCCGCCTTCGCCGTTGCCGCCGCGGATCCTTCGATCCGGTGGGAAAATTGGGGGCTTAGCCGGGAACTGGTA
This sequence comes from Treponema sp., assembly GCA_031255815.1. Next base: position 745 of record JAIRRU010000107.1, read on the forward strand.
TTAAACCAGGCCCTGGGGATGCTGCGTTACTCCCTCCGCACCCACCTGAGCGGTGATCGGCCCTGTGTGGACGGCGGTTCCTGGGGGCACAGTTGGATCTATGTCCTGGGCGTAGACCGGATGATGCACGCCGTGGAAGCCATTGAAACGGAACTGGCCCCCGGGGATCGGGAGGCCCTGCGCCGGATGTTTATCTCCGAAGCCGAATGGCTTTTGAACGAGTATCCGGTGGAAGCGGGCCTTACCGAACACAACAAACCGGAAAGCAACATCTGGAACGGTTCCATTTTGATCCGTACCGCCATGCTGTACCCCGATGCGGAAAACGCGGAACGCTATATCGGGAAAGGATGCAAATTTTTCGCCAACGGCATCTCTATCCCCAGTGACGAAACCCGGGAAGATACGAAAGATCTCTTTGTAGGCCCCAATTTTACCGAACAGTACGGCCTTAACCATCACCGCTACCTTAACGTGGGCTACATGGTTATCTGCCTGAGCAATCTGGCCATGCTCCACTTTTCGGCAAAACATCAGGATTACCGCCTGCCTCCCCTGGCGTACCACCACGCGGAAGAACTCTGGCGGCTGATCAGAACCTTTACCTGGGAGGACGGCCGCCTGCTCCGTATAGGAGGGGACAGCCGGGCCCGCTACTGTTACTGCCAGGACTACGCCCTGCCGGTTTGGGCCCTGGCGGAAGATCGCTGGGGGGAAGACTGCAGTTCCCTTGAATCCGGCTGGCTCGGGATTTTACAGAAAGAGGCCCTCGCCAACGGGGACGGCTCCTTCCTTTCCGAACGGCTCAGCCTCCTGGGGGATCAGTCCCCCCTGTACTATACCCGTCTTGAATCTGACCGGGCCAACACCGTATCCATGCTGGCCTACTGGTACCGCCGCTTTCAGTTTAAGCCCCAAAAGAAAAGCGAAACCCTGCCTGCCTGGAGCGACAGCTTCCACGGCGCGGTCTTCTGCGCCGGTGAAAACCGCTACGCTTCCTTTGTCTGGAACGCCTGCGAAAAACCCCAGGCCCTCTGCGTCCCGCGGGACGACAGCAGCTTTGCCGAATGGCGGCGGAACCTGACGGGATTTATCAGAGGTTCCGGATCGGTTAACGACGAGGAAATAGGCGTTCACCGGGAGCGGCTTTTCCCGGGCGGTTTTCTCAGTTCGGGGTACACGGTTTGTTATTCCGAAGCTTTCGTCGCGGAGGGGCAGGCCCGGGAGGATATTGCGCGGAAGATCCTCGCCTTTGCGGCCTTGCCGGACGGGAAGACCGTCCTGGGCCTGGAGTACGCGGTTTCCCTTAACCGCAGCTACGGCAACATGATCAAAGGGATTTGCTGGCATATCCCCAACGATATCTACAACGGAAACCGGCGCTTTATCACCTGCGAAAGGGGGGGCTATACGCTGAGGGGAGGGCATTGGGCGGCCCGGGCGGAAACCCTTCCCCTTGGAAAATGGATAAACGCGGACGGGAAACTCGGGCTGGCGGCAAGCCTCCCCCTGAGCATGGTGAGAAACGGGAAGCGGCAGATAGGCCTTAAATCCCAGCCGGACATGAACGGTTCCTTATACACGGAGGAGATCTGCGCCCCCTTTGAGGCGCGGAACCGCTGGTACGAAACCGGAGAGATCCTGATTGACGCGGCCTTTGCCTCCCATACCGGCGGGGCGGAGGAGACGCAAAAGCTGTCCGAATCTCTAAACGCCGATTGCATCCGGATGCCGGACAGTCTGAGGGCCGTCTGCGCCAGGGGCGCCGACGGGCGCCAATACATGCTGGTACTAAACATCTCCGGCTCCCCGGTAAAGCCGCCCCCCCTGGTATACCGCGAGAGGCAGATAACCCTGCTGGGAACCGCCGCGGACAGCGCCGCGGGGGACAGCCTTCCTCCCTACGGCGCGGTGGCGGGGTTTTTTTAACAGGCGGCGATTAACAAGCGAAGCTGTTCCCGAAGCAGCCGGGTTTTGGGGCGGCTTCTTACACCACCCGCCGGTTCAGAATATCGCTGGGCGGGAACCCGTATGTCCGCTTGAAAGCCTTGTAAAAAGAATCGGCCTTTGAAAAACCGCACTGGGCGGCCACTTCCTGGATACTGCCCTTTCCCGTCTGAAGTATCTCGTAGGCACGGGTCAGGCGCTGGGTTTCCACATAAACCAGGAAGGTTTGGCCGGATATCTTTTTCACCAGCTTCTGGAGGGTAGGGGGAGAGATGTTGAAGTGATCGGAAATCATCGTGATGTACAGTTCGGGATCGTAGAGGTGTTCGTTAATGTAATCGATGATCTCCTGGCCGAATTTAGTGATGCTGTTCTGGCTTTGATTGCGGATCCTTTCGCAGATCTGCCGGAAACATTCGGGGAACTGCCTTTCAAAGAGATCCCGCCGGTTTCCCTGGACATAAGCCGGAATGTTGACGTCAAAGAGAAGCGCCGGATTTTCAAGCTTTAACTGCATGACCATGTTGGAAAGACGGCTGTGGATGATGTTCGAGATCAGTTCGTCTTCCGTTTTAGCCGGTTCGGAAAACAGGGCGACACAGTCGCGCAGGATGGAACAGGCGGCGGCGGCGTTCGCATTATTCAGGCTGTTGTAGATCATTTCCAGCATGCTGATATTCAGGGGCAGCTGGATATGATCCGCGGGAATATCCTTTATCCGTTCGACGCCGGTCATATAATCGCTGCCCCGGAGGATGTGGATAAACTGAAGCTGCTGCCACGCCCGGCTGAGATCCGAAGCTTTGTCGAAAATTTCGCTTAGGGCGAAACTCAGGGTAATATCCACCTGGGGGTTTAGTTCGTTCCGCAGCGCCTGGAGACGGGCGTACCACCGATCCTTCCCCCCGGCAAAGGGGAGAAACAGAAGAATGATGTTGTCGTCCTTGCTCTGAATGTAGATATCCCCAAAATGGTTGCTGTCCATATGGGCTTTCGCCAGGCTAATCAGTTTCATCTGCAGGGCGAGGGTTTCCTCGAAACGGTAATTATCGGGCCGCCGGTAACGGATATCCGCCAGTTGAAACTGATCCGGAAAGCCGGGGAACACCGCCTGAAACCCCCGCAGGTCTTCGGCGCTGTAGATCTCCCCCTGCAAAGCCATGTTGAATATCTGGGCCTTTAAGTGCCGGGCCTGCTGATCTATGGTTTCCAGGGAATTTTCAAGCCGGGTGTTCACGGTCATAATACTGGCGGCAAGGTCGGAGAATATCCGGGTAAAACTTTTCAGCGCGCCGGGCTGCCCCCATTCTTCGTTGCCGCTGTACTCTGAGCGGATGTTTTTAATAGTGTTGATCGTACCCAGGAAACGCCGCAGAGGCTCGGCGCTTCTGTGAGCGAAGAGCAGGGAAAGCAAGATGGTGGTCGCCGCCATGAGGAGGGAGAAGAACAGGATAAGGTTCTTTACCGGCCGCATCTTTTCTACGATGAGCGAATCCGGTACGCCGACTGCAAAGCGCAGAGAGGTAACGGCGCTCTGGTCTTCCAGGATGTGAAAATCACCGCCCCCTTCCCTCCCTCCTTCCATAAGGAGCCTGCCCTCTATGTCATAGACCCGGACAAAGCCGCCGGCCGCCACTTCCCCGTCCACGAGGAGGGGAACGATGTTTTTTACCGGCAGGGTGGCGAAGAGAATGGCCTGTTCCGGGTAGTTCGTGGCGTCCCAGCTTGCCGAAAAACTTATGGCCGTGTACGACCCGTAGTCCCAGCTCATGTATTCCCTGGCGGGCACAAAGGGCCGCTGGGACGAGAGGAGCCCTATCCATTGTTCATAGGAAAGATCCTCACAAGAGAAAAATTGGCCGTAGAACGAGTATTGGTTGGTGGAAAAGAATATGCGCTGCCGGGTAAGGGTACTGTCCCCGGAAAAGACGATTCCCGTGTCGGCGATCAGGGATTGGGAGAGGATCAGGCTGTTCAAGGTGTTCTGAAGTTCCCGCAGGGTATAGGGGTTGTAATTCTGCCTGAGAGCGCCGGACTTGAAGATGCGGAACCGGGAATCCCCGTTAGTGGCAATAACCATATTATTCAGCGCTTTGACGGTGGAATCGAGCGCCACAACCCCGCTGTGGAGCTTGTCATATATATGGGACAGCTCGTTTTTCAGGGTAAAATCGAAGATGTACCCGTATACGGGCACAAAAAAGACAAGCAGGAAGAGGGAAAAGAGGAGAAAGATAAGGACATACCGCGCAAAAACAGGATGGATACGCTTCATAAACCACCAGGGTCTTATTTTACACCAATGGCGGACATTTAGCCAGATTTTTTTTCGGAATTTTTCCGGGAGGGAATTCCCGGATCCTATCGGGCGGGAGCCTCCGGAGCAGGGGCAAAGGCGGCAAATACCGGAGGTTTTCTTTTTTCGTGTTTCTTTTCCTGTTTTCCGGTTCTTTTTTTTCTTTTTTCCCCTTGTTTCCCAAACATCTTAATGCGGATTTTCCGGATCGGCTTCTATAATGATCCATCTTTAAGCGGATGTGAACCGCGAAACCACTGTAAGGAGCCGATGTATGAGAAAAAGAATCGTTCTGTTTTCGAGCCTAACGGTCTTTTGTTTGGCTAGCCTCTTTGCCGGGGGGAACTCCCAGCAGTCATCCCGCACGGGGGGGGGGGGGGGGGGGTCCCATTCCGGCC